>CAZMJK010000149.1:0-5108 GCA_964566555.1 uncultured Bifidobacterium sp.
CGATCCACCGCCACCCAAGGGAGAGCATCCGTGGCAGTCAAAAAGGTAACGGCGAAGAAGACGGCGAAGAAGGCCCCGGCCAAGAAGACACCGGCCAAGAAGACCGTGAAGAAGGCTCCAGCCAAGAAGGCAGCGCCGACCAAGAAGGCGCCGGCCAAGAAGGCGCCGGCCAAGAAGACGGTGAAGAAGGCTCCAGCCAAGAAGGCAGCGCCCGCGAAGAAAGCACCGGCCAAGAAGGCAGCGCCGGTCAAGAAGGCAGCGCCCGCGAAGAAGGCGGCACCCAAGAAGGTGGAGGCTCCGCTGCCCAAGCCGAATCGCCTCCCTCCGATTC
The DNA here is from genome assembly GCA_964566555.1 of uncultured Bifidobacterium sp. GTDB lineage: Bacteria > Actinomycetota > Acidimicrobiia > Acidimicrobiales > Acidimicrobilacustridaceae > Acidimicrobilacustris. Next base: position 332 of record CAZMJK010000149.1, read on the forward strand.
CGAAAGAGCCGAAGAAGATCAAGTACCCCTTCGACGCGAAGTTCCTCGACGCGCAACGCGCCTTGTTGCTCGAGGAGCGGCGTCGTCTCGTGCACGATGCCGAGGCCTTGACCGCGGAAGCGAACTCGTTGGCGGAATTGCGCGAACCCGGAGATGTGCAGTTCGACGAAGAATCGGGCGAGGGCGACACCCTCGCGGTGGAGCGGGAGCGAGACCTTGCGCTCTCCGCACAATTCCTCGAGCAGGTCGAGGAAATCGATCGCGCCATGCTCAAGATCGGTGAAGGGACCTACGGCATCTGCGAGATCTCCGGGCTGGCCATTCCCAAGGAGCGACTCCGTGCCATTCCGTGGTGTCGCGAGCGCGTCGAATACAAGGTTGGCAATTTCCGTCGCTGACCGGCCCCTCCGTCGCAGGCACAGCCCCTAGGTTGTGGCCCGTGGCTTCCTTCAGTTCGACACCGACGAGGACCCCGACCCATCGGGTCCTCTTCGGCGTTGTCGCAGTCGGCTGGATCATCGCCGATCAACTTTCGAAGGCCTGGGCGGTGTCCGCGCTCGATGACCGGACCATCGACGTGGTGTGGACCCTTCGGTTCCACCTCGCCTACAACTTCGGCGCGTCCTTCAGTCTCGGCGCGGGATTCGGCGCGTGGATCGGACTGCTCGCGCTCGTCGTCGTGGGCGTTCTCGTGTGGAAGGGCGGATCGGTCCGGACGCGTCTCGGCGCGGTTGCGCTCGGCATGATCGTCGGCGGGGCACTCGGCAATGTTCTGGATCGGGCCTTCCGCGGTGATCAGGGGTTCTTCCACGGCGGTGTGGTCGACTTCATCGACCTTCAGTGGTGGCCGATCTTCAATATCGCCGACATCGGTGTGGTGTGTGGAGCGATCCTGCTCGTCATCGCCACCCTGCGTGATTCGGGTGCCGAGCCATCGACCGAGAACGACGCCGCCTCAGAGTCGGTGGTGGACGAGGTGTCCGACTCGTCACCGGCGCCGACCGAAAGTCTCTGAGATGGGCTACTCGGAGGTCGTCCCATCGGCTCTTGCGGGCGAGCGCATCGATCGGGTGGTCGCGATGATCACGGGCGCGAGTCGCACCAAGGTCAGCGAGTGGCTCGACCAGGGCTTGGTTCAATGCAACGACATCGTGGTGACGACGCGGTCTCGTCGCGTCGTCGAGGGGGATGAAGTCGTCGTCGACGTCGATCCGGACCGCGGACCGGAAGCGCTCATCGCCGAACCGGACATCGACGTTCCGATCGTCTACGCCGACGAGGACGTGATCGTCATCGACAAGCCGGCTGGTCTCGTGGTCCACCCCGGAGCCGGGAACGCGACGGGCACCCTCGTGCAGGCGATGCTGGCGCGCTTTCCGGAGATCGCATCGATCGGCGAGCCCGAACGTCCTGGGGTCGTGCATCGTCTCGACAAGGACACGTCCGGGCTCATGCTCATGGCACGGTCGTCGGAGGCGCACAGTGAACTCAGTGCCATGCTCGCTGCTCACGAGGTCGAGCGGACCTACCTCACACTGGTGTGGGGGATTCCCGAGGCCGGGAGCGGACTCGTCGATGCTCCCATCGGTCGTTCGACGAGGGAACCGACGAAGATGGTCGTGAGTGCGCAGGGTCGTGACGCGCGAACCCGTTACACCGTGTTGGAATCATTCGAGCTTCCGGTGCCGTGCGCGTTGGTGGAATGTCGACTCGAAACGGGTCGAACCCATCAGATCCGTGTGCACATGGCCGCGATCGGCCACGCGGTCGTCGGCGACGATCGCTATCGCGGAGTGCGTCCCGCCATCTCACCGCCGCGCATTTTCCTGCACTCCGCCGCGCTCGAATTCGATCATCCGGTGCGAACGGACGAACGACTCGCGTTCGTCTCGGAACTCCCCGATGATCTCGCGCGGGTACTCGAGGAACTCAGGAACCCGACGCCCACGGAGGCGTGACGGCCGGGACGGACCCGACTTCGCTCGGCCATTTCCCCTTCCCGCGAGCCATCGAGAGGATGTCGGCCAACGTTGCCGCCTCGAGGTAGCGACGCATGTGCTCACCCACGTCCTCCCATACGGCGAGAAGCACGCATTGGCCTTCGTGATCGCAGGATCCATCGGTATGGGGTTGACCGAAATCGCCGGCGACGATGGGACCGTCGACGGCACTCACGATGTCGGAGAGGCTGATCTCCTCGGGGTTGCGAGCGAGGACGTAGCCGCCACCGACACCGCGCTTGGATCGCACCAGTCCTGCACCCTTGAGCGCGAGCAGGATCTGCTCGAGGTAGGGCTGGGGGAGTCCGGTGCGTTCGGCGATGTCGCGGACCGATGTGGGGCCGCCCTCTTCTGCGTGCAGGGCGAGCAATGCCCGGCTCGCGTAGTCACCTCGGGTCGACACCTTCACGTCCCGCATCGTAGGGGGAAGTTGCCGACTCGGGGACCGTGTGGGCTCGGCACTACCGTGGCAGCCGGAGGACCAGCGTGGATTCCCATTCGTTCACATCGTCGATGTCGCCCGACGGCCTCGTGTTGCCCGACTACGGCGGTGCCTGCATCTCGGGGATCGTTCCCGCCCTGCTCGATGCATCGTCGGAGTGGCCGGCATGGCTGCCGGACGTGGCCGCTGATGCCGAGCAGGTCGTGCTTCTCGTGCTCGACGGCATCGGATGGCACCAACTCCAGGATCGACGCCATCTCGCGCCCACCATGGCGTCGATGGTGGGCGGTGCCATCACCAGTGTCGCCCCGTCGACGACGGCGACGGCGCTGACCTCCATCAGTACGGGAGTGGCTCCCGGCGTGCACGGCATCATGGGCTACCGGATGGCGATGGGGCGAGAGGTGCTCAATGTGCTCCGCTGGTCGGCGAACGGAAGAGACGCGCGCTCGTCGATCCCACCGTCGTCGGTGCAGACGCTCGACGCGTTCGAGGGCCAACGTCCACCTGTGATCACTCGTTCCGAATTCCGGGATTCCGGTTTCACGCGTGCGCATCTCGATCAGACCCGTTTGGTGGGATGGAGGGTCAGTTCGACGATCGTCGAGGAGATTGCGCACGCATTGCGACGAAACGAACCGTTCGTCTACGCGTACTACGACGGCATCGACAAGACCGCTCATGAATTCGGGCTCGACCGTCACTACGACGCGGAGTTCGCCTTCGTCGATCGCCTCGTGGCCGACGTGCTCGAGGTGTTGCCGCCTGGTGCGGTACTCGTCGTGAGTTCCGATCACGGTCAGGTGGATGTGGGCGACGACGTCATCGCTCCGGATCCTGCGGTCCTGTCACACGTGGACCTCCAGTCCGGTGAAGGTCGATTCCGTTGGCTCCATGCTCGCCCCGGCCATTCGCGGGCGCTGTTCGAAGCGGCGACAGAGCATCATGCCGATCGATCGTGGGTGGTCACGGTGGATCAGGTGATCGACGAAGGATGGTTCGGTGCAGTTGTCACCGATGCTGCTCGTTCGCGACTCGGCGATGTCGCACTTGTCGCCCGTGAGTCGCTGGCCTTCACCGATCCGGCGGACAATGGTGCGTTCCCATTGCGGGCGCGACACGGTTCGCTCACCGCAGCGGAGATGTTGGTTCCGTTGTTGGTTGGGTCGAATTGAGAAAACTCGGGTAAGACTGTCGTCATGACCGATGCGATGAACACCGGGGCGGAACGGGGCGAACTCATCCTCCCCGGCGAGGAGTCCAACGCCGACGGACAGCGCGAGATGGTGTCAGAGCCCGCGAAGGTGATGCGGGTCGGTTCGATGATCAAGCAGCTGCTCGATGAGGTGCGCCAGACCGAACTCGACGAGCCGTCTCGGGCGCGCCTTCGAGCCATCTATGACACCTCGATCGAGGAATTGGGCTCGGCGCTGTCACCCGATCTGCAGGATGAACTCAAGCGGTTGGCGTTCCCCTTCGCCGAGGAGGGAACCCCGACCGATATCGAGTTGCGCGTCGCACAGGCGCAACTCGTGGGATGGCTCGAAGGGTTGTTCCACGGCATTCAAGCGACGCTGTTCGCGCAGCAGATGGCGGCCCGTCAGCAACTCGAGAACATGCGCGGCCAATTGCCGCCGGGAGCCGGTCGCCCGGGTCCGGGAATGCCCGAACCCGAGGACCGTCCCGGGACCTATCTCTGAGTGATCGTCCGCCGCGTTCCGGCGACGATCAGGAACGGGTGACGAGCGTGGCCTTGACCTTGCTCAACTGGTAGCCCGAGAAGAGGAAGAGCGCACCGAGCAGCACGAGCGCGATGCCCACGGCGATGCCGAGCACGTTCTTGGTGGCATTGGGCCACACCATGATGGTGATGCCAATGCCGATCGTGACGATGGCTTCGACGAGAAGCTTCCCGCGACCCATGTTCTTGTCGAGCATGAACGACACGACCAGTGCCAGCAGGCCGGTGATCACGAAGTCGAGGCCGATCAGCCAGATGATGGCGGTGATCGTGGCGCTCGACCAGAAGATGAGGGCGAGACCGGTGCCGAGATTGATCGACTTCTCGGGGACGAACAGCAGGGCGATGCCGATGCCCAGGTTGATGAGGCCGCGCAGCAGCAACAGCCCCCAGTAGGAACCCTTGCGATGGGTGGTGACGGCCTCTGCCGCCTGTCCGAACCCGGAGACGACGAACAGGATGCCGAGGATGACCGCGATCACGCGTTCGGTGCGGTCGGGCCAGGCCAGGAGCACGATGCCGGCCACGAGGCTGATGAGGCCGATCGAGTAGGCGGTGATACGGGACCCTCGGAGGAGGTCCATCGTGGAACGG
>CAZMJK010000150.1:0-5006 GCA_964566555.1 uncultured Bifidobacterium sp.
ATACCAAGTGGCGGAAATGGACACGTTGGCGCGCGACGCCACGGGCGCGACGACGGCCGGATTGGCCGAGGAGCGCGGGGCGACAGCGGACGTGAACATGGTCTCCACCGAACCATGCCGGGCCCGGCGCCGTCAACTGAATATTCCCCATCCTCGATTTCCCGTTCCTGTCAAGGGATCGGGGGCTAGCGTCGCTGCTCATGGGAGGTCCTGGATCCGAGACATCCACCGAGTCGACGCCACGATCCGAGCGTGAGAACGGGGCGACTCGCATCCTTCCGATCCCGGCCTCGGGTCGTGTCTTCCGTCGCGAACGGCGGGTCCGATTGGGTGATGTCGACCCCACGGGTCGGCTGCGTCTCGATGCCGCCGCCCGCTATCTCCAGGATGTGGCCACCGACGATTCCGATGATCTCGGCAGTCTCGAGGCTCGAGCATGGGTGGTCCGCCGAACGATGATCGAGCAGCGCAGTGCATTGCGACATAGTGAGGGCCTCTCGTTGGCCACGTTCTGTTCGGGAATGGGCACGCGTTGGGCTGAACGGCGTGTCTCGATGGCCGGCCGTCGTGGAGGGTCTATCGAGGCAGTGACGCTCTGGGTCCACCTCGATCCCATCACCGGGCGACCCAAGACGCTGCCCGCCGATTTCGTGGCGACCTACACCGAACCCTCAGGCGGGCGGGAGGTCACGGCGCGACAGGTGCATCAACCGGTCGTTCCCGGTGATGACGATGTGCACACGATGCCGTGGTGGCCACGGGTCACCGATCTCGACGTCCTCAATCATGTGAACAACGCAGTGGCATGGGAAGTCCTGGAACAGACGGTTGAACGCGTCGGTGATCGCGGGCTGATCGATATCGACCTTCGAGGCGCGCTGCGTGGTGAGGTCGAGTTCCGCGATGCCATCGATCATCACGTCGTGGCGGCGTCGATGCCATTGACGATCGCGTATCGAGTCGAGAAGAACACGCTTCATCTCTCGTTGTGGTCGAGCGATGCCGAGACGCTGTTCGTTACGGCGACGCTTCGACAACTGGACTGAGGACCGTCCCGGTCACTCCGCGGCGTCGAGTGCCGCGAGTGCGGCATCGAGCATTCGTGCCGAACAGCCGCTCATCGAGATCGGCGGAGCGAGTTCGGTCACGAGCCGCTCGGTGATGGCGCGGATCGCGGCAGAGGCGTCGCCGTCGCCGAGAACGATGGGCGCGCCGGTATCGCCACCGAGGGACACCGCCGGTTCGAGAGGGATGCAGCCGAGAAGGGGGATGCCTTCGCTGGTGGCGAGGGCGGCACCACCTCCCTCACCGAAGACGGCGTGGGTGTGCCCGTGTTCGCACGTGAATGCACTCATGTTCTCGATCACGCCGAGGACGTGCAGATGGCTCTTCCTCGCCATGGTCACCGCCCGCGTCGCCACTCGTTGCGCGCCGACCGCCGGTGTCGTGACGACGACCATCTCCGACTGGGGCAGCATGCGGGCCAGTCCCATCTGGACGTCGCCGGTGCCGGGGGGGAGATCGATGACGATGTAGTCGAGGTCGTTGGCCCAGGAAACGTCTTCGAGGAAGTGCTGGACGGCACGGTTCAGGATGAGTCCACGCCACATGAGGGCATCGGTTTCGTCGTCGACGAGGAGCCCCATCGAGACGACATCGAGTCGACCCGTTCCGATCGGGATCGATCTCGGGATGATGGTGCGTTCGTCGTTGGGTCCCTTGGAGGCTTCGAGACGTCCGTCGATGCCGAGCATGCGCGGGATCGAGAAACCCCAGATGTCGGCGTCGATGACTCCCACGGCGAACCCACGGTCGGCGAGTGATGCGGCGAGATTGGCCGTCACTGAGGACTTGCCGACGCCGCCTTTGCCCGACGCGATGGCGAGGACTCGGGCACCGGGAGGCACTCGGTTCGGACCCGCGGTGGTTTGGGCGTGTCTGCGGGCTACGGCCATCGCTGCGGCCTTCTGCTCGGCGTCCATCTCGACCCAGTCGATCAAGGCCGAGGTCACGCCGGGCAGCCCTTCGACTCGGCTGAGGATCTCGCGTTTGAGTTGGGCCTTGAGCGGGCAACCGGCGGTGGTGAGGGCCACCACCACGATGGCAGTCCCATCCTCCGCGCTCGTGGCCGACCGGGCCATTCCCAACTCCACGATGTCGGCCCCGAGTTCGGGATCGACCACGCCACGGAGTGACGCAAGGATCTCGTCGGGGGTGGGGAGCGAGGCCATGGCCGGAAATCTACCGGGGCGGTCCCGGCTCGCATCGGCTGACATGGGAACTTCGGGTTTCGTCCGCTACCCTTTTCCTCCGTACCGCTGCATCACGGAGGAACACAGTGATCACGCTCACAGAAACGGCGTCAACCAAGGTCAAGGAACTCATCGCCCAAGAGGGCCAGGACGACCTCATGCTCCGCGTTGCGGTCCGCCCCGGCGGCTGCAGCGGATTCAGCTACGAGATGTTCTTCGACTCCGAGAAGGACGCCGAAGACCTCGTCAACACCGAATTCGGCGTCCCCGTCGTCGTCGATCCCTCGAGTGCCCAACTCCTCACCGGGGCGACCCTCGATTACAAGGACGGACTCCAAGGCGCCGGCTTCGCGATCGACAACCCCAACGCGCAGAAGACCTGCGGCTGCGGCAACTCGTTCAGCTGATCCAGCGCTTGCGTTCTGATCGACGACCGCCTTCGGGCGGTCGTCGTCGCGTGGCGCGTGATTCCCGTTCCCCTCTCTGAGTCTGGCCTCGTGACCGAATCCGTCTCCTCCGATGCAGCCGTGATCACGTTCGTCGTCGACGGCGAAGCAGTGAGCGTTCCCGATACGGGCATCTCGCTCCTGGCCGCGCTGCGCGGCCGTCTCGGGAATCGCGCGCCGAAGGCGGGGTGCAATCCGCAGGGTCAATGCGGGTGCTGCACGGTGCTCGTCGATGGAGCACCGCGAGTTGCCTGCGTCACCCCGGTTCGACGGATCGCCGGTCGCGTCATCACCACCGTCGACGGCATCTCGGACGAGGAACGCGAACGGTGGTCTGATGCGTTGTTGGCGACGGGCGGCAGTCAGTGCGGTTTCTGCACCCCGGGAATCGTCTGTCGTCTCGAAGGGCTGCGGGCCAAGGGCACCTCGGCCGATGATCACGCCGCCGTGGATCGCGCGCTTGCCGCCCACGTGTGTCGCTGCACCGGTTGGCAGACCATCCACGAGGCATGGTCATTGATGGCAAGCGGGTCAGCAGTCATCGAGCACGAGCGTGGTGCCGGCCGTGACATCGTCGCCGCCTCCCAACGCGCCTCCATCGAGGGACGGTCACCGCAAGTGGTGTCGGCCGAGGTCGTTCTCGGTCGCGGTGGATTCGCCGAGGACACAGCGCCCGCCGATGCGCTTGTTGCGGTTCCCGATGGCGCCGGTGGCTGGGTTGTGGCCGCGTCGCTTCCCGAGGCACGGGCCTTGGCCGGCAAGGTGCAGGGCCGCCACGGCACCACCACTCCGGAACCACCGATCGCGCTTCCCGACGGGGAGTGGGAACTCACACTGCGGACGAGTTGGGTGGAACCGGCCTATCTCGAAACCGATTCATCATGGTGCGAGCCGGGTGGGGAGCCGTTCACGTCATTGGCCAACGGTGGCGCGTTCGGTGGCAAGAACACAACGGAGGTCGGTCGGGTCGCACGGGAACTCGCCGATGCACACGGTCGAGCAGTGCGTGTCGTGTTGTCTCGTGAGGATGTCGTGCGAACCGGTCCGAAGCGTCCGCCTCTCGCCGCCGGTCTCCGTTCCGACGGTTCGGGCATCATTCGCGTCGCTCGTACCGAGGGCATCGTGGCGGCCATCAATCGAGTCGCCCCTCAGGTCATCGTCGAAGAGGTGGACGTTGTCGGACCACCCACATCGGCCGACCTGCGCAGTGCGGGCATCGCCGAGGCGCAGGTCCTGCTCTCGGTACTCGATGGTCGCAACGGCAACGATGGAGGCGAACCGGGCGTGCACTGTGCGACGGTGTCGAGCGATGAGGGAGCGACGGCCACCGTCGCGATCGGTCAGGACGGCGTCGTTCGCGTCGATCTCGCCTGCGGCCGCATTCTCGATCGGACCGTGCTTCGTTCGTACGTCATCGGCGCAGTGCACATGGCGCTTGGCTGGGTCACGAGTGAAGGGCTTTCCGTCGATGCCGATGGGTCGATCAGCGATCTCACGATGCGCTCGTTCGGTGTCCTTCGCGCCGCGGAGATGCCGCATGTCGAGGTCACGTTGCACGAGCAGGAGTCCGAGCCGGTGAATGGATCCGACGCGGTCTTCGCTGCGACCGCCGCAGCGATCTGGATGGCGCAAGGGTGTCCGACCGATTGGCCGACCGGGCGAGCTCCGCGCGTGGCGCATGTGACACAGTGAGGCCATGACTACTCCGGTCGGTCCCTATTCGCCCATCGTCCGCGCTGGTGAGTTCTTGGTTGTCTCCGGCCAGTTGGGACTCGTCGCTGGCCAGATGATCGTCGGTGGGGTGAGCGCTGAGACCACTCAGGCGTTGCGCAACATGGCGGCACTCCTCGAGAGCGAAGGCGCGACGCTCGCCGATGTCGTCAAGACCACGGTTTTCCTTCGCCATATGCGTGATTTCGAGTTGATGAACGAGGCCTACATCGCAGGATTCGGCGATCACCGTCCCGCTCGCAGTGCGTTCGCCGTTGCCGAACTCCCTCGCCTTGCTCTCGTCGAGATCGAAGCATGGGCGTGGTCACCCCTCCGGAACTAGGATCCCCTCCATGCCCGGTGTCGTCATCATCATCCTCGTGCTCGTGATCGCCATCCCCGTCGGGTTCCTCATGACCATGTCGATCGTTGCTGGTCTGCTCGGCTGGTCGGTCGAGGACGAGGTCGATCAGGCCTACCAGGGCACCGAGGACTTCGCTCTCGCATATCCCGACGCCTGAGTTCGTTGCCGCCGAGATTCGGCGCAAGATGAACTTTTCTCGTTTCTCCAACTTTTGTCGACATGGACGGGCAGTCG
>CAZMJK010000151.1:0-3958 GCA_964566555.1 uncultured Bifidobacterium sp.
TGGCAATGGCAGCCTTGAGGAGGCCGTACCCGGTGAGTCCGACGACGGCACCGATTCCGATGGTGAGGAATCCGTTCCACTGCTGATCACGAGCAACCCAGAACGTGGCGAGCAGAAGGAGCCAGCCGAGTGACAGCGGGATCAGCACCTTCCATCCGAGATCCATGAGTTGGTCGTAGCGAACCCGGGGAAGCGTGCTGCGGACCCACACGAACAGGAAGAGGAATGCCGTCAGCTTGACGAGGAACCAGATCATTCCCCACAACCATCCGGGTCCGATGAGCGCAGGACGCTGTGGTCCACCGAGGAACAGGGTGACGATGATGGCGCTCATGGTCATGGTGTTCATGAACTCGGCGAGGAAGAACAGCGCGAAGCGGATCGAGGAGTACTCGGTGTGATAACTGCCGACGAGTTCCTGCTCGGCCTCGACGAGATCGAATGGAGGACGATTGAGTTCGGCCTGACTCGCTAGCAGGAACACGACGAAGGGCACGAAGCCTGCGGCGATCAGGTTCCAATCCGGGACGAATCCTCCCAGACCGCTACCTGCCTGAGCCATCACGATTCCGTGCGTGCTGAGCGTTCCCGAGGTGAGCACGACTGCGCAGACCGAGAGTCCGAGGGCTGCTTCGTAGGACACCATCTGTGCCGACGCGCGCACCGAGCCGATCAGCGGGTACTTCGAGCCCGAGGACCAACCGGCGAGCATGACGCCGTAGACGGCGATCGACGACATCGCCAGCGCGAACAGGATGCCGATCGAAGGGTCGGCCAACTGGAGATACGTCGTGTGGCCGAACATCTCGACCGATCCGTCGTTGCCGTTGTTGAAATCGCCGCCGAACGGAACGATCGTGAACAACAAGAACGCGGGCACCACCGTGAGAAGCGGCGCGAGGATGAAGACTCGCCGCTCGGCGCGATCGGGGATGAGATCCTCTTTGAAGAAGAACTTGATCCCATCGGCGAGTGTTTGAAGGATGCCGAAGGGGCCAGCGGTATTGGGGCCGACGCGATTCTGGAAGTCGCCGACGACCTTTCGTTCGAACCAGATCATCAGCATCGTGGCGACGAGGAGGAAGCCGAACACACCGACGACCTTCAGAAGCACGATGAGGACAACGGCGAGGTCGACCTGACCGGAAAGAAGCGGATCACCCCCGAACATGAGCGACACCTCCAGCAGTCAGATTCTCCGTGTGTGCGATCGTCGTGTTCATGATGCGGTCTCGATCCGAACCTCGGCGACGAGGTCATCGGCCGATACGAGATCGCTGACTCGCCCATCGGCTTGGTTCACCACCATGGCAGCAACGCCACGCGGCACACCCGGATCGGCATGCACCGTGACGTTGACCGATGCACGAGCGGTACGAACCACGGCTCGTCCACCGGCAGCGACGCCGAGTCGGTCGAACTCCCACGGATTGAGCGAGACGGTCGAACCGGGAGCCAACGGTGCGAGTGCCGGCGCCGATTGCACGAGCGTTCCCTGGTCGTACAACTTGCGCGTGGCCACGAGCCGGAACCCGTAGGAGTCGAGCGGAGGGACGGTGATCGACGGGGCCGAGACGAACTGCACGAACGGCGGCATCGACCCGGCGACATCGGAATCGTCGGGAATGAGTTCGATCAGTTCCACCTCGCCGGATGGCGCATCACCGTCGTCAGCGGCATCGTCGGCGACATCGGCGGTGACATCGACCTCGGCGCCCTCGTCGGAAACGGAAACGGTTTCATCGACGATGACGATGTCGTCATCGTCTTCATCGATGATCACGACGACGTCGAGCGGAAGAACGACCCCATCGGGAGACCCTTCAGCGATCGCCTGATCGAGAGCGAGATAGGCCGGTGCCACTGCGGAGATCTCAGCGAGGACATCGGTGAAGGATCCGAACCCGAGGTCGGTGCCGAGTCGGTTCGAGACCTCGGCCGCAAGCATCCAGTCGGCGCGGGCCGTTCCCGGAGGGGTCACCCGTTGGGACAACGTGCTGACTCGCCCTTCGATATTGGTGGTGGTTCCCGCCTTCTCGGCGAAACCGGCGGCGGCGAGCACCACGTCGGCCCGCTTGCTCGACGAGTTGAGCACCGTGTCGACGGCGAGCACCGTCCGAGCCCCGGTGAGCCCGCGCTCTGCAAGATCGGCATCGGGGAAATCCGACAGCGGGTCAGCGCCGAGAAGTACGAGCACATCGATCCGACCGTCGGCGGCGGCCCGGAGGATCCCCTCGGTGTCGAGTCCCGTGTTCGACGGCATCGCCGGCCATACCTCGGAGTACCACTCACGACCCTCGTCGAGGGTGACACGACCGGGAAGGAGACCGGGAGCGAGACCCATGTCGAGCGCACCGCGCACATTCGACCGACGCAGCGCCGAGAGGAAGGTGGTGTCAGGGCGAGCGGCGAGGATCGCGCCGGCGGCGGCAACGGTGACATCAGCGGATTCGGCCAGCGAGGCTCGACCGAGCACCACGGTGATGGGCCCGTTCGCCGATGCCAGAACGTTTCGGGCTGCTTCGAGCTCGCTGGCAGCCACCCCGGCGATGTCGTTCGCGATCGGCGCGGCGCCGACGAGTGCGGTAACCACCTCTGCGGTCTCTCCCGGTCGAAGATGCACCGACGCCCGCGTGAGCGAACTGATGCCCGAGGAACGAGGCGAGACCTCGACCAGAGCGACACCGTCCTCCACCGCAGCGTGGCGCAAACGGAGGAACAGCACCGGAAGCTCTTCTTTGACGTCGGGTCCGAGAAGAAGCACCGTTCCGCCAGGTGCGCACACGTCATCGATCGTGGCCGCCGGAAGTCCGAGTACGACCTCGGCAGGGAGTCCGTCGCCCAACTGCGCATCGACGTTGTCGGTGGCGAGAACGCCCTTGAAGAACTTCGACCACGCATAGGCGTCTTCATTCGTGAGTCGAGCACCGCCGATCACTCCGATCGACTGCGCCGACGACGCGTTGTCGAGTGCAGAGGCAAAACGATTGAGCGCATCGGACCACTTGGCCGCCACGAGGCCCGAACCGTCGCGGACCAAGGGCTGCGCAAGTCGATCGTCGGAGGTGACGACCTGGCTCGAGAAACGCCCCTTGTCGCACAGCCAACCCCAGTTGACCGGCTCGATATCGACTCCGGCGAAACGTTGGACCTGGTCCCGCGAGGAATCGATCGAGATCCGACAACCGACCGAACAGGTCTGACATGTCGACTCGGTGGTCTCGAGGTCCCACGGGCGAGCCTTGAAGCGGTAGGTCGAGGCGGTGAGGGCCCCCACCGGACAGATCTGCACCGTGTTCCCGCTGAAATACGACGCGAACGGTTCATCGGGGAACGTGTTGACTTCGGTGTTGTTCCCGCGATGGATGAAGTGAATCAGCGGGTCTCCGGCGACATCCTTGGCGAAGCGAGTGCAACGGTCGCACAGGATGCAGCGTTCGCGATCGAGTAGGACGAGATCACTGATCGGAATCGGCTTCTCTTTGTGACGCTTCTCCTCGACGAATCGACTCTCACCCGGTCCGTAGGCCATCGTCTGATCCTGAAGCGGGCATTCCCCACCCTTATCGCAGACCGGGCAGTCGAGCGGATGGTTGGCCAGGAGGAACTCGAGAATTCCGTCCTGCGCTTTCTTGGTGACAGGGGACTCGGTATCGGCCTTCATCCCCGGGGTGCACTCGAGCATGCAGCTGGGCTGAAGCGCCGGCCCGCGACCGGTATCGACCTCGACGAGGCACATACGACACATGCCGACCGGCTTCATCCGCTCGTGGTAACAGAACCGGGGAATGTAAGTGCCCGTTCGCTCAGCGGCCTCGATGAGGAGTTCGCCCTTCCGCGCGATCACCTCGACCCCATTGATCTCGACAGCAATACCGTCGACGGGATTCACGTCGGACTCAGCCATGCGACGACACCTTCGAGTTGCTCGTGGCCGAAATGCTCACCGGAACGGAAT
>CAZMJK010000151.1:3968-4962 GCA_964566555.1 uncultured Bifidobacterium sp.
CGCTTCCGCCTGCGCGATCCGAGCTTCGAACTCGGGACGGAAACGCTGCAGCGCTGACGCGATGGGCGACACCGCTGACGGACCGAGGGGGCAAATCGTGGTCTGCTTGGGCGGCCATGCGATCCCGGGTGAGATGTTGTCGGAGACATCCATGAGCAATTCGAGATCGCTCGCGCGCCCAAATCCGTCCTGGATGCGCTGAAGGATCTTCTCCAGCCATGTGGTTCCTTCGCGACACGGTGCGCACTTTCCGCATGATTCGCGGGCGAAGAACCTGACGACGCGGAGACACGCCTTCACCGCGTCGGTGGTTTCGTCCATCACGACGACGGCGCCGGAGCCGAGCATCGAACCGGCGCGATCGACGGTGACCTTCTCGAGCGGAAGATCGAGGTGCTCCTCGAAGAACCATGGCGCCGACGCCCCACCTGGGATGTAGGCCTTGAGCGCACGGTCCTCGAGAATGCCACCGGCGTACTGCGGGGCGTAGATGAGATCCCGGAAGGTCGTCACGCCGTATTCGACCTCGAACACGCCGGGGTTCTTCACATGTCCGGAGACTGCGAACATTCGCGTGCCACGCGATGTCTCCGCTCCTAGAGCAGCGAACGCTTCACCACCATTGGTCACGATCCACGGCAGGTTCGACAAGGTCTCGACGTTGTTGACGATCGTGGGCTGCATGTAGAGGCCCTTGGCCGCGGGGAAATACGGCGGCTTGAGTCGCGGCATGCCGCGATTGCCCTCGAGGCTCTCGATGAGCGCCGTCTCCTCGCCCACGATGTATGCGCCCGCGCCCCACGTGAGTACGACATCCATCGAGAAGTTGGAACCGAGGATGTTCTTCCCGACATACCCAGCTGCGTAGGCCTCGTTGAGCGCGGCGGCGATCCGTTCCTGAGCCAGCGCCATCTCGCCCCGCACGTAGAGGAATGCCTGACCGCATCCGATGGCGTAACTGGCGAGCAGCACACCTTCGATGAGCTGATGGGGG
>CAZMJK010000152.1:0-4954 GCA_964566555.1 uncultured Bifidobacterium sp.
CATCTGGGGTGGCACCTCGCAGATCCAACGCAACATCGTGGGAGAACGGGGGCTGGGACTGCCCAAGGAGCCCAAGGTCACAGCTTGATCCGAGGGGGGTGACGGAGGGCCGGAATCGGCCCCGACTACCCTGACCTCGTCATGTCTGATGTGCCCCCCACGTCGGGAGGTTCCGTGCCCCCGTGGGAGAACGGCCGCCCGTCTCGACGCCCCGATCGTTCCGGCCGCCAGGTGCTCGGCTCCTCGAAGACCCCGGCTCCGACAGGTTCATCGGCCGCGACCAAGCCCTCCTTCCGCCATGCCAAGGCCCCCAAGAAGGGTCGGAACGTCCTGAAGGTGGGGATCGGCATCGTCGTTCTCATCGCCGTGGGGGTGGCGGCGGTGGCCGGCTACGGGTGGTATCGGTTCAATCAGATCCATCGGGATTCGTTGGCGCTCGCATCCTCCTCGGGGGGGGTCCAGAACTTCCTCATCGTCGGTTCCGACAGTCGTTCCACGGTGTCGAAATCCGATGTGAACTCCTCGGCCTTCCTCAACGCCAAGGGCGTACAGGAGTCAGGTCAACGTTCTGACACGATCATGGTCGCCAGGGTCGATTCGAAGAACAAAACCGTCGATCTCATGTCGTTTCCTCGCGACCTGTGGGTGAAGATCCAACCTTCGGGCGAGGAGGAGCGAATCAACACCGCATTCGCTCAGGGCAAGGACAGCGCCGATGGTGCGCAACGTCTCATCAACACCATTAAGGCCGACTTCGGTATCGACATCAACCATTACATCGAGATCAACTTCAAGAGTTTCAAGGGGATCACCGAGGCGGTGGGCGGTATCCCGATGTACTTCGAGAAACAGGTTCGGGACAAGAACTCCGGTTTCTACATGTACGCAACCGGATGCCAGACGCTCGATGGTGATCAAGCGCTGGCCTACGCCCGCTCCCGTCACCTCGAGTCGCTCGATCCGAAGACCAAGAAGTGGATCGAGGATCCGAGTGCGGACCTCGGTCGCATCTCGCGCCAGACCCTCTTCATGCGCACGATGCTCGATCGGGCCCAGAGCAAATTCGGTTCGATGGACATCAAGGCCATCAACAGTCTGGTGTCGTCCACCGCCGACAATCTCACGCTCGATTCGAAGTTGAGTATCAGCGATCTCGTCTCGCTCGGAAAGGCCTTCAAGGGTTTCTCCGGTGATCAGATCGTCACCCACGCGCTTCCCGTCTACATGGACATGACCAGCGGAGGCGCCAGCATTCTCCGTCTCGACACGGCGGCGGCGGAAGACGTGTTGAACGTGTTTCGTGGTGCGCCCGCCGGAACCGTTTCTCCGCAGTCGGTGGTGGTGAGCGTGACGAACGCCTCGGGGACCAAGGGCAAGGCGGTCGAGGTCGCGGATCGACTGAAGCAACTCTCCTTCACCTCGAAATCGGGCGGCGATGTGACCAAGACGCAGAGCGCAACCGTGATCAGGTACCTCCCCGGGTTCGAGAAACAGGCCGATCTCCTTCGTCGCCAACTGGGCGGGACGGCGGAACTCCAAGCGGACAAGACACTGAAGACCAGCGCACCGATCTCGCTCGTCCTCGGATCCTCGTTCGCCGGCGTGTTGGCCGAACCGATACCGGCGACCACGACGACCACCGTGGCGGGCGCAGCAGGCTCTGCGACCTCGTCCCCGGGTGGCCCCGTGACGACGATCAAACCGGGTGAGGTGACGGGCTTCGTCGGTGTCGAGGCCGGGAAGGCCCCCGAAGGCGTCGTCTGTACGTGAGTGCGCCGGGGCGGACGCTGTTCGGAATGCTCGAGTCGGTTGCCGAACGAGCGCCTCATGCCGAAGCGCTCATCGACACCGGTGGTTCGCTCTCCTTCTCCCAGTTGCTCGACCGGGTTCGGTCGACCGCGTCAGCGATCGAGACGCGGATCGACCCGGGCGCGACGGTCGCCGTCATCGGTGCGAATCATCGAACCTGGGTCGAGCTCTACTACGGGGCGCCTGCAGCTGGTCGGACGCTCGTCTTTCTGAACCATCGGCTTCATGCGGTCGAACTTCGCTCGATGCTGAGGCGTTCGCGAGCCGCCGTCGTCATCGGCGATGAACGGGAGCTCGACCGATTGCGTTCGGTCGACGTCCATCTTCCGATGTTCAGTTGGTCGAAGTGGGGGTCGTTGGTCGAGGCGCCACCCGATCGATGGAGACCGGTCGCGGCCGACCCCATGCGACCGGCGTGGTTGCTCTTCACAAGTGGTACGACCGCCGAACCAAAAGGGGCACTGCTGGCTGAAGACAACATCCTGGCCGCGGTCGATTCGAGTTCGATGGCCCGTCCGGTGGAACCCGATGACCGGTACGCGTTCGTCTTCCCCCTCTGCCATATCGCCGGGTACAACGTCGTGCACCGACACTCGAGCGGTCGACCCGTCATCTTGCTGAGTGGATTCGACGCCGTGGAGTTCTGCGATGTCGTCGAACGCGAGCACGTGACATCGACATCGCTCGCAGCGACCATGTTGGCAACGTTGGTCGACCTCCTCGACGCCGAACCCGGTCGACGGCAACAGTTGGGTTCGCTTCGTTCGATCGCCTACGGCGCAGCACCGATGCCGACGCCGCTGCTCCGTCGAGCCGATGCGCTTCTCGGAGTGGAGTTCGCCCAGGGCTACGGAATGACGGAACTCTCGGGGAATGCGGTCTTCCTCGATGCAGCCGCACACCGACGTGGACTCGATGAAGATGCCCACCTGCTCGAAGCGGCAGGGAGGCCGGCACCAGGAGTCGAGCTTCGTCTTGTCGATCACGACGGAAACGATGTGCAGGATGGATCGATCGGGGAGATCCTGGTTCGCGCTCCGCAGGTGATGCTCGGCTATCTGGATGATCCTGACGCGACGCAGGCGACGCTTCGCGACGGTTGGTTGCACACCGGCGATATGGGGAGGCGGGAAGCCGGACTCCTCTCCGTCGTGGATCGTAAGAAGGACATCGTCATCACCGGTGGCGAGAACGTCTCATCGCTCGAGGTCGAGTCGGCCGTCCTCGAGCATCCGGATGTTGCGCGGGTTGCGGTCGTCGGACTACCCGATCCGACGTGGGGGGAGAACGTCTGCGCGGTCATCGTGCCCTCCGTCGGCGTGGACATCGACCCTCTCGACGTCGTCGCATCGGTTCGGGCCACGTTGGCGGGCTACAAGGTGCCCAGACATGTCGTGATCGTCGACGAACTTCCGCAGACGGCGTCGGGAAAGGTCATCAAGGCCGAACTCCGGCAGTGGCTGGCGATGAACCCGGAGATCGCGGGTCCTCGTCTCTGAGCACGCTCTGTCTTGAGCATCGATTCAGCGCAGAGCCACGGCGAGTGGTGCCCTCGGGGCGATTCGAACGCCCGCACACGCCTCCGGAGGGCGATGCTCTATCCCCTGAGCTACGAGGGCGAGATAGCCCTTTGACACTAGCCGAGCCTCCGGCGGTGCCGATCGGCCGTGAGTCGGGAACGACGGAGTGCTCCTACTGGAGGACGTTGATCGCTCGCGAGGCGACGAGAACGATGGTGATGAGCGCCGAACCGGACTGGAGCATCATCAACGCTTTCGCGCGTCGGGAGATGGGCATCGCATCGGTGGGACCGAACGTCGTCGAATTGGAGAAACTCAAGTAGAGGTAATCCATGAACGCCGGTCGCCACTGTCGGGTGAAGACCTCGGGTGTGCTCTGCGGCGGAAAGAGGAAATCGCAATCCTGCACAGCGGCGTCGGGGCGGTCGGCCGGTCCGCCGCCATCGAGTTCCCAGTACCAGAGCGCGAACACGATGACGTTGTTGAACCACAACGCAATGGCCGAATAGATGAGCGGTTTCCCGTCGATATCGGTATGGCGGAGGAGATCGTGGACGAGAAGCCCGAGGGCGCTCACGTTGGCGATGGAGATGATGGCGATCAGGAGGATCGAGACGACGCGGAGGGGTGTGGTCTCCGAATCATGCCGATCGGGGTTGGTGATCACGAGGGGGATGACGAGAAGCGCCTCGAGGAGCGGAAGCACCCATCGCGGCCCGACGATCAAGGTCGACGGGAGGAAGAAGTAGAGGGCGATGGCGGCGAGGAGTGCAAGTGCGGCAGGCCATCGGGGTTCGTGATGGCGGTTGCTGCGCGCGTCGACCATCAGCCGTGATTCGCGGAGTGGCTGTTCGTGCGGACGATCACGCGACCGAAAGGCCACAGCGCGAGTGTCGAGAGTTTGAACGCTTGGATGCCGAACGGGATGCCGATGATGGTGATGCACATGAGTGCGCCGGCGATGAGGTGAGCGAGGAAGATTCCCCAGCCGAACAGCACCAACCAGATGATGTTGAAGACCACCTCGAGGCAACCGCCGGACTTTCCCATCGCCGCGCTGTAGCCGAACGGCCACAGGGCCAGTCCGGCGAGTTTGAACGATTGGATACCGAACGGGATCCCGATGATGGTGATGCACATCACGAGACCGCCGATGGCGTAGCCGAGCGCAAGCCAGATGCCACCGAAGATGAACCACAGGATGTTGCCGAGAGTCTTCATCGCCGGCGACGATACTTCCGCAACGAAGCGGGGGCCGGTTATCGGTGATCGACACCCACAGCGGAGAGTTTGCTCCGGAAATCGGCGTACCCGCGATCGAGCAGGTTGACGCCGTGGATGAGGCTCTCGCCGTCGGCGGCGGCGGCAGCGATGACGTAGGAGAAACCAGCGCGAAGGTCGGGGACCACGAGTTCGGCACCATGGAGTTGTGTCGGTCCGACGACGACGGCGGAATGTCGATGGTTGGCGGCACCGAACCGACAACGAGTCGGGCCGAGACACTCGGTGAACACCTGGATCTGCGCACCGAGGGAGCGAAGGGCATCGGTATAGCCGAGCCGATCCTCGTACACGGTCTCGTGCACGACGCTCACGCCGTCGGCCTGCGTGAGGGCGGTGACGAA
>CAZMJK010000153.1:0-636 GCA_964566555.1 uncultured Bifidobacterium sp.
GCCGGTCTATGAGGGATTGAAAATCGTGGCCGATCTGTCCACCCTCGCCTATCAAACCCATGATGCGGATGAGGGCATGCAGGCCTTTATCGAGAAACGAAAACCGGTGTTTGGCGATGTCTGACGGGCAAATCATCGTCACAGGTGGCAGCAAAGGCATTGGCGCGGGGATTGTCGCCGAACTGGCGCGGCGCGGCTTCGATGTCGTCGCCCTGCAAGTACCCCGCCACCGCCGCGAGCAGATCGATGTGGGTGTCGATCTTGGTCGAGAGCCCCACGTCGCGGTTATCGAAGATGATGACGAAGAAGCCCCGGTCCACGAAGGCCCGCACGAAGTCCTCGTTCCACCACACGAGCTGGCACCCCAGTCCCATCACGAGGAGCAATGGGGGATCGGCGGGGTCTCCGAACGTTTCGTACTCGATCTCGATGCCGTTCGACTGTGCACGCATGTTCCGCATCCTCGCCCCCACCCGGCATCTGGTCAAGCGACCACGACTACCGTTCCCCCGATGAGCGAGGGCACTCCAGTCGATCCCCAGAGCGCGCATGCCGCGGGCTATCGCATCGACCCGTTGAGCGGTGCGCCCACCTGGATCGTCGCCGATCGGCAGGACCGGCCGAATCTCCCGACAT
>CAZMJK010000153.1:646-4929 GCA_964566555.1 uncultured Bifidobacterium sp.
TGCCCGTTCTGCGTGGGCGGGCGCGAGGCGCCGGAGGAGTACCGGGTCCGGTCCTTCCCCAATCGATGGCCACCGTTCGACCGGGACCGGGCCGAGATCGTGCTCTACACCGCCGATCACGACGCGTCCTTCGCCGACCTCTCCCACGATCACGCCCGCGAGGTCGTCGACATGTGGGCCGATCGAACCGCCGAACTCGGCGCTCGCGACGACGTCTCGTACGTCCTCGTCTTCGAAAATCGCGGCCCCGAGGTCGGGGCGACGATCAGCCACCCCCACGGACAGATCTACGCCTTCGACATCGTGCCGCCCGTCGTCGGCAACGAGTACCACGCAACGGCCGACACGGCCTTCACACCACCGCCGGAGCAGATCGTCGCAACCTGCGGCAGTTGGTCGGCATGGGTGCCACGCTCGGCCACCTGGCCCTATGAACTCCTCCTCGCTCCTTCGGTCGTCGTCGAGGATCTTCCCTCCCTCGATGACGACGAACGAGATGACCTCGCCGACCTGCTACGTGACGTCGTGGCCCGCCTCGATGGTCTCTTCGATGCGGCGATGCCGTTCATGCTGTGGTTCCACCAGCGGCCCTTCGACGGCATCCAGCGACCCGCGCTTCGCGTGCACGCGCATATCGCTCCACTTCTTCGGTCACCCGGAACGCAACGATTCGTCGCCGCCGGAGAACTCGGTAGCGGGGTGTGGTTCAATCCC
This sequence comes from uncultured Bifidobacterium sp., assembly GCA_964566555.1. Lineage (GTDB taxonomy): Bacteria > Actinomycetota > Acidimicrobiia > Acidimicrobiales > Acidimicrobilacustridaceae > Acidimicrobilacustris. The sequence goes on from CAZMJK010000153.1 coordinate 1,361, forward strand.
GTCGATCCCGCCCGAGCGGCGGCGCAACTGCGCACCTTGCGATGACAGTCGAATCTTTCATCGTCCACGCTCCCGGTCGAGTGAACTTGATCGGCGATCACACCGACTACGCGGGTGGCCTCTCCCTACCCTGCGCCATCGACCTCGGAGTCACCATCCGTGGCGTTGTCGACGATCACCGTGTGACGATCAGTTCCGATGCACTGGGCGGCACCGTCTCGTTCCCACTCGATGATGAGCATCCGATCGCGTCTCTCACACCCGCGTGGGGTCGCTACGTCGCCGCTGTTGCTCACGAGATGCGCACTCCTCGTGGCGTCCGCGCCATCGTGAACTCGACGTTGCCGGTCGGTGCCGGACTCTCGTCGAGTGCCGCGCTGGAGATCGCCGTGGCTCTCGCGCTCGGCTTCGACGGCCCTCCACTCGAACTCGCCCGCCTCGGACAGCGCGCCGAGTTCCGCGCTGTGGGCGTTCCGTGCGGTCTTCTCGATCAACTCGCCATCACCTTCGGCGAACCGGATCACGCGCTGATGATCGACTTCTCCGATCTGTCGATCGCCACGATCGCGATTCCCGAAGGCCTCGACATCGTCGTCGTTCACTCCGGCCAGGAACGACAGGTCGCCACTTCCGCCTACGGCGAACGTCGATCAGCCTGCGAGGCAGCGGCCGCGATCGTGGGTCCGCTTGCTGGCGCATCGTTGGACGACCTATCCCAGCTCGATCGACCCCTGCTTCGTCGTGCTCGTCACGTCGCCACCGAGTGCGAGCGGGTTCGGGCCGCTGCTGCCGCGCTCGCGTCCGATGACCCACAACTCCTCGGCCAACTCATGATCGACAGCCACAACTCGCTTCGAGACGATTTCGACGTTTCGACACCCACGCTCGACGAACTGGTGTCGCAACTCCTCCTGATCCCCGGAGTCCACGGGGCGCGCCTCACTGGTGCCGGCTTCGGCGGTTGTGTTGTTGCCGTGTGCGAGACCGGAGCGATCGACGACCCGTCGTCGTTCACGGGTCGGGGTTGGATCGTCCAGCCATCACAGGGAGCGCGAATCCTCCCGAGCGATTGATGCGTTACATCCGGCCGAGGAGGTCCTGCTTCTTGGCCTGGAACTCATCCTCGGTGAGAACTCCCTGATCGCGAAGCGCACTGAGTTTGGCGATCTGGTCGGGGATCGACTCGGTCGCACCGTGGGCACGGTTGATACCACCCGAGATTCGATCGGCGTTCTTGATCTGATTCGCTTCCATCTGCTGGTAGATCTCGTTCTGCACCGCGCTCGGATTCCGGATGTCCTCGAAACGTTGCGCGCCATCCTTCGACGCCGACTCAATGTCGAGGTCACCCAGACCGAGCATGCGTTCGAAGATCCGCTGGTGGAAGAAGATCGTGTTGATCCGCTCGAGCGGAATCTCGATGCCGTGTTTGGCGATGATCCCCGTGCGGAAGATCACGCGATCCGACGTGAGGACGAAGTGCGTGCTCACCCAGCGGATGTAGCGCTGCAGGAACCAGACAAGGGTCGCGAACACGAAGAGGGCGACCGGGATCTTGGCCCATGACATCCAACTCACGCTCAACGTCACGATGGCCAGCACCACCGCCAGCGCCAGCATCGCCGCCGACTTGGCGAAGAACCACCAGTGGGGATGGAGATCAAGGATGAGTTCTTCGGTGGAGTGGAGTTCGTCCTCGGGATACGGCATCCCAAACGGTACCCCCGGCACTGTCACGGGAGGTGAGTACGGTCTCGGTCGTGGAACCCGATGCCCTACTCGACGGCCTGAACAACGCGCAACGCGCTGCGGTGACCTCCACCTCGTCTCCCCTCTGCATTCTCGCCGGAGCCGGCTCCGGCAAGACGCGTGTCCTCACTCGCCGTATCGCCTATCGAGCAGCCACCGGCGATCTCGATCCCCGACACGTCCTCGCGCTCACCTTCACCCGCAAAGCCGCCGGCGAACTCACCTCCCGATTGCGCGCGCTCGGACTTCGCGAGCAGGTGGCCGCCGGCACCTTCCATTCCGTCGCCTACGCCCAACTTCGCACTCGGTGGGCCGAGCGCAACATCACGCCACCACAACTCATGACCCGCAAGGCCGGTTTCGTGATCGGGCTGCTGAAGGGCGCCGAGAAGTCCACCCCCGGCATCGACTTTGTCGGTGAGATCGAGTGGGCAAAGGCGCGCATGGTCGATCCCGACCAGTACCCCACCGCTGCCCGAGCCGCCGGCCGCAAACCACCCATCTCGTTCGAGGCCACAGCCTCGGTCTATGCCCGGTACGAAGAGCAACGTCAGTTCAAACGCCTCATCGACTTCGACGACATGTTGCGAGTCTGCCGTCGCGACCTCCTCTCCGACCCCGACTTCGCCGCCTCGCAACGGTGGCGCTTCGCGCACTTCTTCGTCGACGAGTTCCAGGATGTCAACCCCCTGCAATTCGCGCTGCTCGAGGCATGGCGAGGTGACCGCCCCGACCTCTGCATCGTCGGCGATCCCAATCAGGCCATCTATTCCTGGAACGGCGCCGATCCCGATCTCCTGCGCTCATTCCCCGAGCGGTTCCCCCAAGGAGAGGTGATTCGACTGCTCGACAACTACCGGTCGAGTCCACAGATCCTCGCCGCCGCCAACGCCTTGCTCGTCGGCGGTCGCGGCGTCGACCACGACGGAACGCAGATGGCCACCCGGCCCGATGGAGCCATTCCCTCGATTCGGGGCCTCGCCGACGAACGCGCCGAAGCCGCGGCGATCGCCCGCGCCGCCCGCGACCGCCATGGTCCCGGCGAACGATGGTCCAGCCAAGCCGTCCTCGTTCGCACCAATGCGCAACTCCCACTCATCGCCGAAGCAATGCACGACGCCGGCATCCCCTCGCGCGTGCGCGGCGCGGTTCCCCTCCTCGACCAACCCGAGATCAAGAAGGCATTGAGCGATCTGCGCACCACCTCTCGACCGTTCTCCGACGCCATCCACGACCTCGCACTGTCCGTGATGATCGATGACGAGTCCGAGAGCGATCGCGCCGCCGAACGACGAGCCAACCTCGACGCTCTGGTGCAGATGGCCCGCGACTACATGGCCATCGAGTCACCGCCCTCGGCCAACGGCTTCGCCCTGTGGCTCAGTGCCACCACGCGCGCCGATCAACCCGATCCCAGCGGTGATGCCGTCGAACTCCTCACCTTCCACGCCGCCAAGGGTCTGGAATGGCCGATCGTGCACCTCTCCGGACTCGAACAGGGCTACGTCCCGATCGGCCACGCGAAGACGGGCGAGGCCTGGGCCGAGGAGCGTCGACTGTTCTACGTCGCCGCAACTCGCGCCGAACGCGAACTCCTGTGCACCTGGGCGAAGAACCGAACGTTCGGCGAGCGACCGATACCCCGCGACCGGTCGGAGTTCCTCGACACCTTCGCGGCCGCGTGCGATGCACTCAACGCTGGGATCGACCCGGTCGAGGTCGGCAAGGGCGCCGTCGCACCGGCCGTCGCCGACGTTCCCCGCGCCAGGCCCCGGGCACCCAACCGGCGCAGCAGGCTTAGATCGGAAGAGCGTCGCGTA
>CAZMJK010000154.1:0-4890 GCA_964566555.1 uncultured Bifidobacterium sp.
AGAACGGCGACTACCACGCCGCCAAGGAGGAGCAGGGCAAGATGGAGGCCCGCATTCGCCAGTTGGAGGCCCTGTTGCTCGACGCCGAGATCGTCGAAGCCCCCGACGGGTCCTCGGTCGTCGCCGGCGTGATCGTGAGCATCCGCTACGAGGGCGACGACGAGGTCGAGCGCCTTCTGGTCGGCTCGGTCGAAGAACGCGGCGAACTCGAGGTGCGCACCCCCGGGTCCCCTCTCGGTCAGGCCCTCATGGGCAACAAGGTGGGCGACATCGTGGACTTCGAAGCCCCCGGCGGGATCCTCAAAGTCGAAATCGTCGCCATCGAAGCCTGATCCGAATCGCCGATGTCACCCTCACTGCCGGGGTCCGCACCGTTCCTCACACCGGGACTCCCCGAGGGACGAGCCGTTGAGCTTCCCGGTCGAGGCACGACATGGGTGCGCGAGGCGAGTGGACCCTCCGACGCTCCAACGCTCCTCCTCCTGCACGGCTGGACGGCGAACTCCGCGCTGAATTGGTTCGGCGCGTATGAAGCTCTTCGGCAGCAGTTCAACGTCATCGCCATCGACCATCGCGGTCACGGCAAAGGCATTCGTAGTCGCCGGCGTTTTCGTCTCGAGGACTGCGCCGACGATGCCGTTGCGCTGCTCGATGTGCTCGGCATCGACGAGGTGATCCCCGTCGGATATTCGATGGGTGGACCCATCGGCCAACTCCTGTGGCGACGACATCCAGAGCGTGTGAGCGGCCTCGTGTTCTGCGCCACCGCCGCTCGTTTTCGCGACCGACGCGGCGAGCGTGCGCTGAACGGCGTCGTCACCGGGCTCTCCTTCGCAACCCGTGTGGCCCCGGCCTCGATCAATCGGCGAGTGTCCGAACGCGTTCTCGTCTCCAAGTACGACACCACACCACTCGGGAACTGGGCTCGCGAGCAGGCGCGTCTGAACGACCTCCGCATCATGCTCGAGGCCGGCCATGTGGTCGCGTCCTACGACGCGCGCGAGTGGATCAGCACGATCGATGTCCCGACCGCAGTGGTGCTCTCGACGCGCGACGAGACCGTTCCTCCACACCGCCAACAACAATTGGCCGACTCCATCGCCGACGCTGAAGTCTTCGAGGTCAACGGACGACACGACATGTGCGCCACTCGACCCGAACGCTTCAGCGACGCACTGATCGAAGCGTGTCGGAGCGTGACGGTTCGTATCGAGGCACTCAGGGGGAACCGAAAAGCCCGAGCCACAGACTGAACGCGGTCGCGTTCACATCGAAACTCAGGTTGTGGCCACCCGCCGGCGGCCGGTCGAGATAGGTCTCGAGCCACGAACCACCTGCCGACCACCAGTCATGGAGCACCACTCCCTGTGAATCGGGCGGGACCAACCCGTCCTGATCCCCGTAGGCCAGATACGCCGGCGGCAGATCGCCACCGAAGAGGACTGCAAGCGCCGTCCAGAACAGCGGGCTGAACCGCAGAACGCGAGCCGGGTCGCACGGAGGCATCGGCACCGGGGCCAGCGTCGTCGACGTGGTGGTCGAACTCACGGGGGTGGAGTTGGTCGCCGGCCAGGTCGAACCCAGATTCGAACAACCGAGGAACAGTTCCACGATGCCCGGCCCCATTCCCCCGATCTCCGCGCTGATGTAGGGACGCAGATCGGATGGACCGACCAACGACACAACGGCATCGACCGTGGGATCCACCCCGGCGAGAGGACCGAGATCCGATCCCGCAAATCGACCGGGCGCGCTCCCGAGGAGCAACGAGAGCGTGCCCCCCGCCGATCCGCCGGCGACGATCAACTTGCCGCCCGCGACGCCCCACGCCCCTCGCTGAGACTTGACGAAACGAACCGCTCGATCCGCATCGCTCACGATCTGCTCGGCAGTTGCCGCGGGCGCGAGACGGTAATTGGCCGACACCACGACATAGCCCCTGTCGATGGTCGCGAGTACCATTGGATCGACGGTCGCCTTGTCGCCACAGCACCATCCGCCCGGATGGAACCACAGGATCACTCCGCGAGGAGTCGTGGTTGGTCGATACACATCGAGGGTCTGCAGTGGGTCGTTCCCGTACGGAAGATTCGAGATCGATACCGGTCGTGACGTCGGGGCATCGGGACGGAGTTTGTCAGCGGCCCAGAGATCCCGCTGGTTCACGAGACAACCGGACAGCAACACCGTTGCCGCAACCAGCAGCGCAACGACAGCACGAGAGGACCCGCGCTTGCTTCCTCGAACCGAAGCAACATGAGTGTTCAAGAGGAAACTCCGTCCGCTCACGAACGAGGTCGAATCCGACCTCGGTTCGACACTAGCGACGATTCTTCGCCACGACGCCGACTACGCATCGTCGAGAGACGGTCATCGGTCATAGCGCGATCAAGTTTGACGATCATGTGATGAAACGACGTTCATTCGTCAGTCGGTGACGGTGATCGTCTTTCCGAGTACGTCCTCGAGGAGGCTCTTGCGTTCCTCCGCCGTTTGCACCTCGAGATCGACGTCTTCACCGGCAACTGCCGCCACGTGGACCGAGACGACGTCGTCGCCGCCCTCCGCATGGATGTGGATCCGCTCCACCCTCCCCTTGTGCGACCGATCGAGCGCGATACCGATCCGCAACAATCCGGCGAGGATTCGCACGATGTGTTGATCGTCCGGCCGGAGTCGAGCGAACTCGGGATGCTTGAGTTTCGGAGCACTCTTTCGGTGATACCGAGCGATCAGCGCAATCAGTTCGATTTCATGGTCGGTGAAGCCCGAAAGTCGATCGGAATGGCGAACGACGTAGTAACTGTGCTTGTGGTGCTCGGAATGGGAGATGGAAAGTCCCACGTTCGCAAGAAGGGCGCCGGCTTCGAGGAGCTCCCGCGATTCATCATCGAGACCGTGCAGTCCTGCCGTACCGTCGAAAAGATCGAGCGCGAATGCTGCAGCACGTTTCGAATGCTCGACGTCATCATCCATCGCTTCGGCCAGGTGCATGACGCTGCGACGGCGGAGGTCTCGGAGGTGATGGAGTGTCGCGCCCCGTCGTCGGGACAGCGCATCGAGCAGAACACCTTCACGAAGAGCGTTGTCGGAGATGACGACTTCATTGATATCGAGTTCGATCACCGACTGTTCGAGGATCAACCCACCGGCCAGGATGATGTCGGCTCGGTTCGGATCCATTCCCGGGAGCAGTTTCCGCGCCACGACCGAATCGGCCTCGATGAGCGACCGAACTGCTGATGAGATCTCCTCGCGAGTCATGGTGAAGTTGTTGAACGTGCGCGGCGTCTCGTTCCCGCGCATGGCATTGACCAGGGAGGCGACGGTCTCCGCCGTCCCTGACGACGCAATCGCCACCCCGAAACCCGTCCGCTCGACGTCTCGCACCATCGGTGCCAGAACGGAGCGGATATGTCGACGACAGGACTCCACCGCGCCCGGATGCAGGCGCTCACCTCGGAAGAACCGACGGGTGAGACGAATCGCACCGAGCTTCAGACTGCCGGCAGCGAGTGTCTCGCCCTGTTCGCCGACGAGGATCTCCGTACTCCCACCGCCGATATCGATGAGCACGAGACGCTGATCAAAGACGGGAACAGCCTGGAGAACGCCCAGATGGATGAGGCGGGCCTCTTCGACACCGGAAATGACATCGACGACGACGCCGGCGTCGACCAACGCCCGATCGATGAAGACGTCGGCGTTCTCCGCCTCCCGAACCGCGCTGGTCGCAACAGCAACGACATCGGCGTCGTGAATGGCGGCGATCTTGACCAATCGCTTCAGCGCAAGCACACCGCGTTCGATCGCCTCGTCCGACAGTTGCTTCATATCGCCGGAACTCGAACCGAGTCGCACCATTTCCTTCTCGCGTGCGATCACCTCGAACGCGGGTCCTGCGAAACGTTCGTCGCTGGAGACCTCGCCCACGCGGGCAACCACCATGTGGAACGAATTGGTGCCGATATCGATCGCCGCCAGCGGCCGTTCGGTCACGACAGGTCGCCCCGAAGTCCGGCGATGGATTCGATTTCCCGCGCGGCGCTCACCACGAGCGAACCGTACCGCTTGCCCGGTTGCCGAGAGGTTCGTTCGATCGGGCCGGACACGCTCACAGCGGCCACGACCTGACCGCTCCCATCGCAGACCGGTGCCGAAACCGAGGCGACTCCCGCCTCACGTTCCCCGACACTTTCCATCCAGCCATCACACTCACCTGCCGTCGCCAGGAGCGCGCGAGCAGCCGATCCAGCCGAGAGTGGGAGCCGAGCACCGAGCGGAACGATGGTGCGAAGGCCATGAAGCGACTGCAGCGCCGCGATACACACTCGCTCATCCCCGTCGCGCACGAACAACTGGACACTCTCACCGGTGTCGTCGCGCAACGTCGTCAACGGCGCCGTCGCCGCCGTCGCAAGCGGCCAAGTCTCCGCCGCGGCCCGACCGAGGGCCAGAAGGCGCGCGCCGAGGATGAATCGCCCGTCACCATCGCGGCGGATCAGACCATGACGTTCGAGCGCCGTGGCCAGCCGATGGGCCGTGGCCCGGGGCAGGCCCGTTGCCACCACCAGCTCCGACAACGAGAGCGAACGTCCCTCGAGCGCATCGAGGACATCAACCGCCTTGTCGAGTACGCCGACGCCGCCTACAGTGTTTCCCACGGAGCAAGATTATCGTCCCAATATTTGGGACACAAGATCGCTCCGTCCGCGGCCCTCCCCTCGGTCGGCCCGGCCCGCCTCCCGATTAGGAGCTCCTCATGGCCCCGAGAACCCTCTCTCAGAAACTTTGGGACGCCCCCGTCGTGCACCGTGCCGACGGGGAACCCGACATGCTCTACATCGAGCTTCATCTGGTTCACGAGGTGACCTCGCCTCAGGCGTTCGA
>CAZMJK010000155.1:0-1863 GCA_964566555.1 uncultured Bifidobacterium sp.
TGCGCGACCACCGCCGCCCCACGTCTACGCAGAAGGGTCGCGATCCGAAGAGACGGTGACTCGCGGACATCCTGCACCCCGGGCTTGTACGCCATTCCAACGAGGAGCACCCGCGACTGTGCGAGATCCTTCCCGTTTCCCCTCAGAAGTTCACCGATACGGTCCACCACCTTGAGTGGGCGCGACGCGATCGAAATCATCGCCTGCTCGACGACCGGTGAAAACTTGCGTTCCGAGTGAAGTCCCCAAAGCAGATAGTGGGGATCACAGGGAATGCAGTGTCCACCAACTCCGGGTCCGGGTCGAAACGGCATGAAGCCGTAGGGCTTGGTCGCAGACGCGCCGAGTACCTCTCGAACATCGACGCCAAATGTCGATGCGGCCTCCGCGAATTCGTTGGCGAGCGCGATATTCACCGCCCGAAAGGTGTTCTCGACCAGTTTCGTCATCTCCGCCACTTCCGGCGAGGAAACGACATGAACCGAAGAGGCGATCGGCCGGAGCACCCGAGTCGCCGCTCGAGTGCAGGCCTCAGTGGCTCCACCGACGACTCGAGGTACATCGGCTTGAGCAAAGGCCGTGGAACCGGGATTCAATCGTTCCGGGCTGAAAGCAACATGAATCTCACGACCGACTTCGAGTCCGGCCGTTCGAAGCGGTTCGCACAGCAACGATGTGGTGCAACCGACATAGGTCGTCGACGTCAGAATCACGGTTTGACCTGTTCGCGCAGCCCTCACGACCGAGCTACATGCCGATTCGAGAGCACGAACGTCGGGAGTTCGAGAATCATCGACGGGCGTCGGGACGGCGATGATCACCACATCGGCATCGCTCAGAATTCCTGGGTCATCGGTGAGGCCGAAACGCTTTCCCGAGAGGGCATGCTCCAATTCACCAGGAACCACCGAAGCGGAATCGATCCGCCCTTGACGAATCGCATTCAGTCGGGCCTCACTGCAATCGACTCCCGAGACATGGAATCCCGCGCGATGCAGTGAAAGTGCCGTCGGCAGTCCGACATAGCCGAGTCCAACAACTGCGACGTGAGTGGATTCGATCGAATTCCATTCGCTTGCTCCCCCCCTTCCCGACCGGTACTTCATTGAGTTCGGGTAGTAGCGAATGTTCACCTTGAATGCTCCTTGGTTGAGAGAAGTCCGACGGAGTCATCAAAGACGCTCGCGCAGGATTATTCATCGCCCATCTGCGTCATTGAACTGTGGCGTCACCAATGCTCCATTTCGGGATTACCACGCCCGAGTGATGTATCGACGATCGCAAGATGATCCACTCGCCAACAGCAACAAGAACGCGATTGGAGAGTGCTCATGTTCAGATTGAATTCGCGGAGTCGAAAATTGCTTGGACTACTCGTGCTCGTTTCGGTGCTCGGCGGTTTCCTCTCGCTGACGTCGAACAGTTCCGGAGCGGCGGTCGATCCGGCGAACGTGGTCGTGTCACTCACGTGGGATGACGGCAGAGCAAGCCAAATCGATTCCATGGCGATTCAAACCAAGTACGGCATGAAGGCCACGTACTACGTGAATTCGGGGGCGCTCGGCTCGAGTTCGTACTACCTCACTCGGTCGCAACTCGACGCAATCGCCGCCGCGGGGAACGAGGTCGGTGGACACACCGTCAACCATGAGCTTCTCACCGACCTCACCATCGATCAGGCGACGAAAGCGATCTGCGAGGACCGCCAGACGTTGGTGACGTGGTATGGCGAGGGCGCGATCCGATCATTCGCCTATCCCTTCGGTGCCCATAACGCCGAGATCGACAAGATCCCCGGCTCGTGTGGCTACACCAGTGCCCGCACGACCTACGGGATCCGGACGCAATCGAGTTGTCTCGGAT
>CAZMJK010000155.1:1926-4819 GCA_964566555.1 uncultured Bifidobacterium sp.
GAGGTGGCGGCGCGCGGAGGGGCGGCGGCCTACCAATCCGTGGGCAGGGCTGATCGCACCGTCGGTCACCTCGTCGACCACCCTCGATGACCTCAAGTATCAGGTCGTTCAAGCCGCCCAGAACGGGGGTGGATGGGTGAACTACATCCTGCACTCTCTCGGCTCGAACGGAGACACCTACAACATCGACCCGATGGTCTACGACCAGTTCCTCTCGTGGCTCGCCGCTCGGTCCGATGTGGTGGTGAAGACGGTTGGCGACGTGATGGCCACCGCATGGCCACCTCCGACCACGACAACGACCGCGAGTTCAACGACGACCACGACCACTCCTCCCCCTCCGGTCACGGTTCCAATCGGGAATCCCGGCCTCGAGGCCGATGCCAATCGTGACGGAATCTCCGACTGCTGGCTGCGAGGAGCAGCCGGTTCGACGATCGGGGGCTGGCAACGAACGAACAACGCGCACAGTGGTGATTGGGCGGAAGAGGTGACGATCACCTCCTACACCAGTGGCGACCGCAAGTTGGTGTCGGTACTCGACGGTGGCACCGCCTCAGGTGGTTGTGCGCCGAGTGTGAGCCCAACCACGACCTACACGATGAACGTCTGGTACCGATCAACAGGCGTGAGCTCGATGGTCGTGTTCACGCGCGATAGCGCTGGAGTGTGGAAGTACTGGAAGACCGGTCCGAAGGTACCGACCTCGAGGAGGCAGACATCGTTCTCTCCGGGCACATTGCCTTCCGGCACGACTGCACTGAGTTTCGGGCTGGCGCTCAACGCCACCGGGACGCTCGCCACCGACGACTACTCGCTGGTCCAGGACCAGGCCCCCGTGGTCGTTCCGGCCGATACGTCGGTGAAGAACGCCTCCTTCGAGACCGACAGTAACGCCGACGGCGTCGCTGATTGTTGGATCCGTGGCGGATACGGAACCTCGACGTTCTCGTTCCAACGCGTTCAAAGCGGACGCACCGGATCGTGGGCACAGCAATTGACGATCAGTTCTCTTTCAAGTGGCGATCGCAAGATCGTGCAGCCACTCGACAAGGGTCAAGCGGCGGGCGGATGTGCACTCGATGTCGTCCCGGGAACTCAGTATTGGCTGAGTTCCTGGTACACGTCGACTACGACTCCACTTCTCTTCGTCTACCTCCGGGACTCGCTCGGAGTCTGGCGATGGTGGATCTCCACTCTGCCCTATCCGCCCTCGGTGACATGGAGTGCCGCTTCCTTCCTCACGCCACCCATTCCGGCCGGAACGACGGCAATGTCGTTCGGACTCGGGTTGACAGGGGTTGGATCACTGACGATCGACGATGCGTCCTCGACCGTCGCTCAATGATCGGCAAGACCGGCCAACTCGCCGCCATCGACGACGAATTCCGCACCAGTGCAGAAGCTCGATTCGTCACTGGCGAGATAGACGACGAGTCCGGACACCTCATCGGAACGTCCCACTCGATGCATCGCAACGTGCGTCTGCGGCAGATCGAAACCCTCGATCATCGGCGTCTGGATTGCGCCGGGATGAATCGAATTGCAGCGAATCCCATCTGAGGCGAACTCCAGCGAGATCGCCTTCGTGAGTCCTCGCACCCCGAACTTCGAGGCGGTGTAAGCGGCAAGAGCGCCATAGCCCTTCATGCCCGCCGTGGACGAGATGTTGATGATGGAGCTCGAACCCGCTGCCTTCAGCGCTCCGTGGGATGCAGCAATCCCGTGGAATGTTCCCGTCAAATTGATGTTGATGACCTTGTTCCAGTTCTCGGTGCTGAAGTCAACCGTCGGTCCCGGGATCACGATTCCCGCGTTGTTGACCAGAACATTGAGGTGACCGAACGTGTCGACGGTCCGCGCAACTGCTTGCGACCATTGACCACGATCGGTGACATCCAGATGCACGAACATCGCTCGCTCGCCAAGTGATTCAGCGACCTCGTGTCCTTGCCCATCGAGAACATCCGCGACCACGACACATGCTCCTTGAGCGACCATCGAACGAGCATGGGATTCGCCCATTCCGCGGGCGCCACCAGTGATGAGCGCAACTTTGTTGTCCAACCGAAGTGAAGGATCGTTGTTTGTCATTTCGCGATCGTAAGTTTGGCGAGATTACGAATCTCTACCTCAATTGCGCCATCGAGTTTTCCGATTCGCGACATTGAATGATTACCGCACACGAGTGAGAACGAACTTCTTACAGTCGCTCCTGAGATTTCGGACGCGTACATGAGGAGTTCGAGTGGTGGACTACATCATTCCGTTCAGCGATGAGCAATCACGTGACGCGTCACTGGTTGGAGGAAAGGGCGCTGGGCTCGGACAACTCGTCCATCATGGATTCGAAGTACCAGCGGGGTTCACCGTTTCGCATTTCGCCTTTGAAGATGGCATGTCACTCGTGGGCATCGACGGAAGAACTGTCGGAGCACTTCTCTCATCGCATCCGGCTTCGTATGCGAACATCCAGAAGACCTCCGCCGGTTTGAGAGAACGAACACTCAAGATCACCCTCCCGAATTCGATGCGCGATGAACTTCGTGACGCCGTTGCCCGCCTCAACGGATCAATATTCGCCGTTCGATCATCGGCTATCGGGGAAGACAGTGCGTCCTCGTCATTCGCCGGAATGAACGAAACCTTCACCAACCTTCGCACTCTTGAGGAGATCGAAGATGCGATCGTTCGATGCTGGGCGTCTGCCTTCGGACAGCGCGTGCTCTCCTATCGAGCCCTCCAGCACCTCTCCGCCCCGATCTCGATGGCGGTGATCGTGCAGGTGATGATCGACGCTCGGCGATCAGGCGTGATGTTCACTCGTGACCCCGCATCGGAGGCCGACGACACGGTCGTCATCGAAGGGGCTCTCGGCCAGGGCGAAGTCGTT
>CAZMJK010000156.1:0-4808 GCA_964566555.1 uncultured Bifidobacterium sp.
CGTTGCCGACCCGTGTCGTCATCGCCGAGGACGAGGCGATCATCCGACTCGATCTCAAGGAGACCCTCGAAGAGGAGGGTTACGAGGTCATTGGTGAGACCGGGCGCGGGGACGAGGCCGTCGCCCTGGTGAAGGAACTCACGCCCGATATCGCCATCCTCGACATCAAGATGCCGGGGATCAATGGCCTCACCGCAGCTCGACAGATCACGGCGGAGCAGATCTGCGCGGTGCTGGTCCTCACCGCGTTCAGTCAACGAGATCTCATCGACGAGGCCCGAGACGCCGCGGCGCTGGCCTATCTCGTCAAACCGTTCCAGCGCAGTGATCTGGTGCCGGCCATCGAATTGGCGGTCGGTCGATTCCGTGAACTCCGGGCATTGACCGAGCAGACCAAGTCGCTCGAGGACCAACTCGAGACCCGCAAGATCGTCGACCGCGCCAAAGGGCTCCTGATGGATGCCCACGGTTTCAGTGAATCCGAGGCGTTCTCCTTCGTGCAGAGGTCGGCCATGCGTGAACGAACCACGATGCGGGCCGTGGCCGAGGGACTCCTCGCGGGCACGATCACGCCGGAGACGCCATGACCACCCTCATGCTCATCGACGGAAACTCGCTGACCTACCGAGCCTTCTTCGCGTTGCCGACCGATATGGCGACCGCCTCGGGTCAGGTGACGAACGCCGTCTTCGGGTTCACCTCGATGTTGGTCAATCTTCTTCGTGATCAGAAGCCCGACCATCTCGCAGTGGTGTTCGATCGATCCGAACCGACGTTCCGTCATGAGGCGCTCTCCACGTACAAGGGAAACCGCGATGCCACTCCGGATCTGCTTCGTCAGCAGATGGGGATCGTCCGTGAAGTGGTCGAGACCTTACGTGTCCCGGTGCTCGACCTTGCTGGCTTCGAAGCCGATGACATCATCGCCACGCTCGCGTCGGCCGCGGAGGCTCGCGGAGACGACGTCATCATCGTGACCGGTGACCGCGACAGTTATCAGTTGGTGCGCGATCCCCACATCAAGGTGCTGTACAACAAGCGCGGCGTCTCGGACTATGCACTTTATGACGAAACTGGCATCCTGGAACGCACGGGGGTCAAACCGACGGATTACGTGCACTACGCCGCGTTGCGCGGCGATCCTTCCGACAATCTTCCCGGCGTTCCCGGTGTGGGAGAGAAGACCGCCGCCAAACTCATCAATCAGTACGGTGGCATCGACGGCATCTACGAACACCTTGATGAACTGACGCCCAAGCTTCGCCAGAACCTCGCCGAGAACGAGGACAAGGCTCGCACCAACGTCGAGCTCATGAAGTTGCGCCACGACGCGCCGGTCACCGTTGATCCCGATGATCTCGAGATCGGCAACTTCGATGTCGCCGAGATTCGCCAACTCTTCGACTTCCTCGAATTCCGCCAGTTGTTCGATCGGCTCATCGATGTGCTCGGTGTCGACGGGCAATCGACGGGCTCGCCCGCCGCTGCTGTCCTCGAGGCGGAGCGCACCGACCTGACGACTCAGAAGGACGCGATCGCGCTTCTGTCTGGACTGGGTCGGTCGGGGTCGCCCCTCGCCATTGCCGGTGCGTGGGTGGCCGAAGAGGGTCGTTCCGGTTTCGAAGGTCTCGCCCTCGTCGTCGATGGGTCGATGGGTGAGGTCGCATGGATTCCGGCCGAGACGCTTTCGACTCCGAAAGTGAGTGCGGCCGCCAACCAGTTGTTCGCCACCGGAGGTCGCGGCGTCGTCGCTCACGATGCCAAGGCACTGATGCGGGGACTCGATACCTGTGGGATCGACCTCCGATCACTTTCGCTTGACACGACGATCGCCGCCTACCTGCTCGATCCCGCCGAGTCGCGGTACGCGCTCGACTCGCTGCTCGACCGCTACGTCGGTTCGCGACTTCCCAGTGACGACGATCAGGACGAAGGGCAGTTGGATTTCGGGGGTCCCGATTCCTCGGCACTGGCGCAACGAGCGGCTCGACGGGCACTGGCGGTCGACGCCCTCGCCGCGCCCCTGCAAGAGACGTTGGTGGCGAGGGGAGTGGCGGACCTCAATGCTGAAATCGAAGTTCCGTTGGTGCGCGTGCTGGCGCGAATGGAGATCCTCGGCGTTGAAGTCGATGCTGCCGAACTGCGTCGACTGCGTGATTCGCTCGTTGCTCGGTGTGACGAACTCCGCGAGTTGATCTGGGCCGACGCGGGTGAAGAGTTCAATGTGAACTCGACCGTGAAGTTGCGCGAGATCCTGTTCGATCGTCTCGGGCTGACCCCGCAGAAGAAGACGAAGACGGGCTACTCCACCGACGCCGCGACGCTCGAGAAGCTGCTCGGTGAACATCCGATCGTCGAACACCTCCTTGCCTACCGCGAGGTCGAGAAACTTCGGTCCACCTATGGAGAGGGGTTGCTCGCCGAGATCGCCGACGATGGTCGAATCCACGCGACGTTCAACCAGACGGTGGCCCGGACAGGTCGCCTGAGTTCCGATGCGCCCAACCTGCACAACATCCCGGTGCGGAGCGAATTGGGTCGGGAGTTCCGGAAGGCGTTCGTTCCCGCCAAAGGCTTCACTCTTCTTATCGCCGACTACAACCAGATCGAGTTGCGCTGCATCGCCCACCTCGCCGAGGACCCGGGTCTGATCGGGGCCTTCGAATCCGGACAAGACATTCACAATGCGACCGCCGCACGAGTCTTCGACGTCGATCCCGAGTCGGTATCGATCGATCAGCGTTCGAAGGCGAAAATGGTGAGCTACGGCTTGGCCTACGGAATGGAGGCGTTCGGTCTCGCACAACGTCTGGGCGTGTCGATCGGCGAAGCACAACAGATCCTCGACGCGTATTTCGAGGCGTTCCCCGCGGTTCACTCCTACATGGAGCGCACGGTGGCCGAAGCACGCGAACGGGGCTACACTGAAACGCTCTTCGGGCGGCGTCGCCAGATCCCGGAACTCGCGTCGGACAACTTCCGTCTTCGTCAAGCGGGCGAACGGCAAGCGATGAACGCCGGGATCCAGGGCTTGGCCGCCGACATCTTCAAGGTCGCACTTATTCGACTCGATCGCGCGCTCGAAGCGGCAGGAGGCACGAGCCGACTCATCCTGCAGGTGCACGATGAAGTCATCTGCGAAGTGCCGCCCGCCGACCTCGACGCTGTGACCGGCATCGTCCTCGAGGCGATGTCCGGCGCGTTCGATCTGCGAGTACCACTCGAGGTCAATCTGTCGCACGGCGATTCGTGGGCTGCGGCGAAAGGCTGACGTGTCGAACGCCGAGAGCGGACATTGGTTCGAAGGGATCGCCGATCACCTCGGCACGTCGTACCTGCGCTACTCGTTCACGATGGGAACCGAGAACGAGGTGTCGTTCCTCGTCGATGAACTCGGACTCGAACCCGGCATGCGCGTCCTCGATGTCGGGTGTGGTCCGGGCCGACACGCGTACGCCCTTGCCGAGCGGGGTTTCGAGGTTCACGGTGTCGATATTGCGCAGACCTTCATCGATCTCGCTCGCGATGGCGCGCCACTCGGGGCGACGTTCGAGCGACTCGACGCCCGGTCACTGCCGTTCGATGCGGAGTTCGATGCGGTGATCTCGCTGTGCCAAGGAGCGTTCGGCCTTGCCGGGGGTGCCGCAGCCGTGGGCCCCGACCCCGATGGTGCGGTGTTGGAAGGGATGGCCCGCGCCCTCAGGCCCGGAGGGCGGATCGCGGTGTCGGCGTTCTCCTCTTATTTCCAGATCCGCTGGCTCGAGGACATCGACACGTTCGATGCGGATGCGGGGGTGAATCACGAGTTGGCGCCGCTACGGGCTCCCGACGGCACCGAGACCACCCGCGACCTGTGGACGACCTGCTTCACCCCGAGGGAACTGCGGTTGCTGGCGGCACGGGCCGGTCTGCGGGTCGATGCGGTGTGGTCGGTGACCCCGGGGGAGTACGCCCGCCGCCTCCCCGAGATCGATCGGCCCGAATTCCTCTTGGTGGCGACCCGACCCGAGTAGGCGTCCCTCGTGGTCACCCGCCCGTCGTCGCCCCGCCGGTGGTCGGGTGCGGGCTGGCGGGGCCTGTGGACAAGGGTCTAACCTTGCCGTTCTCCCGCGCGCCTGCATGGGAGTCGTCCCGTCCCCTACGTCCTCTCCGTCGAAGAGAGAACTCCGTGTCCGAGCAGTCCACCACCGAAGAGGCCACCCCGGCCGCCGTTGCCGTCGCTGACGCCCCCGCCGAGATGGGGAGTTTCGCCCCTGACGGCACGTACGTGCCCCGTCAGGTCATTGAGGACGATCTCGGTGGATTGTCACTCGACGAGGCTTACACCGCCTCGATGGTCGAGGTCGAAGACGGTCAGATCGTCGAGGGCACGGTCGTCAAGGTCGATCGCGATGAGGTGCTTCTCGACATCGGCTACAAGTCCGAAGGCGTCATCCCGTCGCGCGAACTCTCCATTCGCAATGACGTTGATCCCTCCGAGATCGTTTCGATGGGCGATGTCGTCGAGGCCCTCGTTCTCCAGAAGGAGGACAAGGAAGGCCGCCTCGTTCTTTCGAAGAAGCGCGCGCAGTACGAGCGTGCGTGGGGAACGATCGAGAAGATCAAGGAAGAAGATGGCATGGTCAGCGGACCGGTCATCGAAGTCGTCAAGGGCGGTCTCATCATCGACATCGGGCTCCGCGGCTTCCTTCCCGCTTCGCTCGTCGAGTTGCGTCGCGTTCGCGACCTTGCGCCCTACGTCGGCCGCACGCTCGAAGCCAAGATCATCGAACTGGACAAGAACCGCAACAACGTCGTTCTGTCGCGTC
>CAZMJK010000157.1:0-4793 GCA_964566555.1 uncultured Bifidobacterium sp.
GGCGTCGCGGCGCGTCGGCGATCGCCGAGAGTCGATAGCGCGAGTCGATCACCGGACGAATACTGCCGCTGTCGTACAACGGGAGGACCTCGGACGCGAATCGTTGCGTGATGGCGATCTTCTCGGCCAACGGACGCGCCCGCAGGACCGTTCCCGTCAACGAAGTCCGCTTGGGAAGCATCAAGCCGATGTTGACCTCGGTGCGTCCTCCGCCCATCGTGCCTACCTGCACGATGTGACCCCCCACACGTACGGACGCGATGTTTTTGTCGACGTAGTCGCCACCGATCACATCGAGCACCACATCGACACCGACACCATGCGTGAATGACGCGCACTCGGCGACGAAATCCTGCGTCGCGTAGTCGATGGCGAGATCGGCCCCGAGCGAACGACAGGCATCGAGTTTGGAGGCCGACGCGGTGACGATGACCCGCGCACCGATGGCCTTGCAGAGTTGCACCGCAGCGGTGCCGACCCCAGAGGCACCGGCGTGTACCAAGGCGGTGCGACCGGAGGTGAGTCCGCCCTGCACGACGAGCGCGTCGAAGGCCGTGATCGCCACCTCGGGGATCGCCGCCGCATCGGCGACCGACACGCCATCGGGGATCCGGAGCAGTTGATGTTCGTGGGTCACCAATCGTTCGGCGTAGGCGCCACCTCCGACGATGCCCATGACCTCGTCGCCCACCGACCAGGACGTGACCCGCTCGCCCACTCCCGCCACCCGACCTGCGAACTCCATACCGGGGATCTCGGGAGCCGGGGGCGTGAATCCGGCCAAGGCGGGGCTGGGATAGAGCCCTCGTCGTTGCAACAGATCGGCACGGTTGAGGGCGGTGGCAACCACCTCCACGAGGACCTCTTCCGGACCGGGCACCGGTTCCGCGACATCGACCAGTTCGAGGACGTCGACATCGCCGTAGGCATGCAGAACAACCGCTTTCATCGGCGCAGCCTACGCTCGTGACATGACCTCGGACACAACGCACTACCGCACCTGCCCCTTGTGCGAAGCAACTTGCGGACTCGAACTGACCGTCCGTGACGGCGAGGTCGTGCGCGTTCGTGGTGACCGCGACAACGAGTTCTCGAAAGGGTTCATCTGCCCCAAGGGCTCGGTACTGCACCGGTTGCACACCGACCCGGATCGCCTGCGGGCGCCCATGGTTCGACGAGGCGATACGCCCGAGACCGCGACATGGGAAGCGGTCTCGTGGGACGAGGCCTTCGACATCGTCGCCGAAGGACTCGGTGGGGTCATCGAACGCCACGGACGCGGCGCGATCGGTGGCTACTTCGGCAATCCGAGCGTCCACTCCCTCGGCACCGTGATCTACAACCGTGTCCTCATCCAATCGATGGGAAGTCCTCAGATCTATTCGGCATCAACGGTGGACCAGATGCCGAAACACGTGTCGAGTGGTCTGATGTTCGGCAATCCCATTCTCATCGCCGTTCCCGATATCGATCGCACCGATCATCTCCTGATCCTCGGTGCCAACCCGTACGAGTCGAACGGTTCGTTGGCCACCGCCCCCGATTGGCCCGGACGACTCCAGGCCATCCGCGATCGCGGTGGGAAGGTCGTCGTCATCGACCCGCGCCGCACCAAGACCGCGGAGCATGCCGACGAATGGCACTCCATCCGACCGGGCGGGGATGCGTTGTTGCTGTGTGCGATGTTGCATGTGCTCTTCGCCGAGGACCTGATCGACACCGGTCGAACGATCGGCATGACGAGCGGCGTACAGACGATCGCCGACGCGGTGGCGCCCTTCTCCCCCGCTGCGGTCGCCGAACGAGTCGGCATCGACGCCGACACCATCACCCGACTGGCCCGCGAGTTCGCCGCCGCTCCCACCGCAGTGGCCTACGGTCGGATCGGTACGCACACGGTTGGGTTCGGAACCCTCGCGTCATGGGCGGTCGATGCGCTCAACCTCATCACCGGGAACCTCGACACCCCCGGGGGCGCCATGTTCCCGCTCACTCCCCACGAGAGCGGTCGAGGGAAAGGCCGCGGCCGTGGCTTCCGTATCGGTCGACGCCAGAGTCGCGTTCGGGGCTATCCCGAGGTGCGCAGCGAATACCCGGTGGCCGGACTGGCCGAGGAGATCACCACGCCGGGCGAGGGTCAGATCCGCGCCATGATCACCGTCGCCGGCAACCCGGTGCTGTCCACCCCCGACTCGGTTCGACTCGACGCCGCGCTGCGCGAACTCGAGTTCATGGTGAGTGTCGATCCGTATCTCAACGAGACCACCCGCCACGCCAACGTGATCCTGCCGCCACCCACCGCGCTCGAACGAAGCGAGTACCAGATGGCGTTCATCGGACTCGCGGTTCGCAACTTCGCGCAGTGGTCACCGGCGATGTTCGAGAGCGAGTGCCTGCAGGAGCACGAGATCCTCGGTCGCCTTTCGCTCATCCTCTCCGGACCGGAGGCCGGACGCGACCCTGCGGTGATCGATGCGATGCTGCTCGACGGGGCCCTGAAGTCGGCCATCGATGCACCCGACTCACCCGTCGCCGATCGGACGATCGAGGAGTTGCGAGCGATCGTGCAGTCGAACCCCGACCGCACCGCCATCGATCACATCCTCGATGTGATGATCCGCACCGGATCGAGTGGCGACTGGTTCGGCGCGGTGCCCGACGGACTCTCGCTCGACACCTTCGAACGCCGTCCCCACGGCATCGACCTCGGCCCCCTCACTCCCCGCCTGCCCGACGCGCTGCGCACCGAAACGGGAACCATCGAACTCGCTCCCGAACTCATCGTCGACGAATTGGCCCGCTTGGCCACGTCGCTCGCGCAACCGGCACCTTCGCCCACCGACGGGCTGGTGCTCATCGGTCGACGTCATCTACAATCGAACAACTCCTGGATGCACAACGTCGAGCCCTTGGTGAAGGGAAAGCCACGGTGCACGTTGCAGGTCCACCCCGATGATGCCGCCGAACGTGAACTGGTCGACGGCACCGACGTACGCGTCAGTTCACGAGTGGGGTCCCTCGTCGTACCCGTGAGCGTCACCGATGAGGTCCCGCGCGGTGTGGTGAGCCTCCCGCATGGGTGGGGTCACGACCTCGGCGGTACCCGATCACAGGTCGCGTCACGACGACCGGGAGTGAACTCCAACGTCCTCACCGATCCGGAAGCGCTCGATCCGCTGTCGGGCAATGCCGTACTCAACGGCATTCCGGTCACGGTGAGTGCTGCGTCCTAGCCCGCGTACCCGTCGACGAGGCCGGTGAGGCCGGTCGGTTCATGGGGACCGAACGACAGTTGCTCGAGCACACCCACACCTTCGCGATCACCCATGCGGACCTTGCACAACGTCTGGATGTGAATGCAGCTCGGGTCCTGCGGGTTGAACTCGTCGAGGGGGATGGACTCGCTGCCCACCTCGAGTGGACCATGGAGCGAACCGTGGGACCAATGGGGATGGCTGTAGCCGATCCCACGCATGCGGAAGGTGTAGAGCGGCTCGAACTCGATGCGATCGACGGTCCCGTCGGCGTGGGTCACCTCGAGGGCGGCCGACTCCATCTCACGACGACCCTTCTGCCACTTCAGTTCGTAGCGGATGTCGCCCACCTCTTCGGGTGCGACGATATCGGCACCCCATGTCGGCGCATCGGGACGATCGAGCACGGGAACGACCAGCGCCGACTCCATCCATCGTGTGCCATCAGCGCGTTCGAACATGGCGAGATGCGTGCATCGGTCTTCGAAATGCAGCGGCGCCCACAACCAGAAGATCTGCATCTCACCGGGAGGGAAATTGGTCGGTGCCTGCACACCGACACCGCGCACACCCCATGATCGATCGCGCACACCGAACGTGGTCTCGGCATTGACGTCGATGGTCCGACCCTTCACCGAGATCGTGCCTTCCCATGTCCCCCACTGCGTCAATCGCGTGTAGTCCATGATCTTGACGTTGTTGCGAACGATCGTCTGCTTGGGCTCCTCGATCGCCGCGGTTCGCGCCCGGAACACCAGATCGCACGAAATGTCCTCGTCGTTCGGGGCCACGGTGAACCGGATCTCGCGCAACGGTTCGGTGACCGTGAGCGAGATCGGTCCGATGGCGGTCTCGCGGCCGAGCGGCATCGATCCCGACGCGAAGATCGAGTGCTCGACCCCGTCGACGATCACACTGAAGGCCGCGTCGATCACACCCCGGTTGGGATAGTGGCCCATGGCCCCACCGATGAAGAACGCTCCGTCCCGATCACAACCGTTGAAGAAGTACCGGTCGTAGTGATTCGGATCGGCGCTGACGGTCTGAACGATGGGATCGCCGGTCTGGTGGATCGGGAAATCGTCGAATGGCGTGATCATGAGTGGACCCGACTGGACTCGAACCAGCGACCCCTTCCGTGTCGAGGAAGTGCTCTAGCCAACTGAGCTACGGGTCCGTACAAGGCTCCGAACCCTAGCAGCACCCCAACCCCACTTCTCCAAGCCCGCCCCCTACGCTTGAGCGTTGATGTCAGACCCTCGACCCCTTCGCAGGACCCGTGTCGCAGGCACGGCGGCCATGGGGCTGGCCACACTGGTGGCCGGCGCCCTCCTCGCGATCTCGTGCGCGGACGAGACCCCGGACCGCTCCGATGCCGCCGGTGAGACGGTCCAGACCGAACTGGTGTCGACCACGCTCGCGTCGACGACGTTGCCACCCACCACCACGACGTTGCCGCCGACGACCACCACGACCAAGGCGTGGCCCAAGACGCCGGTGACCCCACTTCCGGCGACCGGCGCGGTACCGGTGCTCTCG
>CAZMJK010000158.1:0-4687 GCA_964566555.1 uncultured Bifidobacterium sp.
CGGCTGGGCCGCGGGAGGCGGTCACAGCCTGCATGTGGTCTGCGGCCTGACGCTGGCGAGTGCGGATCACGCAAGGTTCAAGCAAACCGATGCCGATGTCGCAAGCTTCGACGGTGGATTCGGATCGGCTTACCTTGCCCGCCAGGTCGGCCAGAAGTTCGCTCGGGAGATCTTCTTCCTCGGCCGCGAGTACAGCGCGGAGCAGATGTTCCAGATGGGTGCGGTCAATGAGGTGGTGGCCCACGACGACCTCGAGAACGTGGCGCTCGAATGGGCATCGTTGATCAATGGGAAGAGTCCCACCGCGCAACGCATGCTCAAGTACGCGTTCAATCTCATCGACGACGGACTCGTGGGACAGCAACTGTTCGCCGGAGAGGCGACGCGTCTGGCCTACGGAACCGACGAAGCGGTCGAGGGTCGGGATTCGTTCCTCGAGAAGCGCGATCCGAACTGGTCGGCGTTCCCCTGGCACTTCTGACACGGGGAGTCTCCGCACGACACCGCGCTCAGGTTGCCGCTGTCACGACGACGACCACGCCCACGAGGGCAAGCGCCGAACCGATCCATTGTTCTCGTTCGAGTCGCTCATGATGCACCTGCCGAGCCAACAACAGCGTCATGACCGGGAACATCGACGCGAGCGCGGCGACCACGGGAAGCGATCCGGATTGTGTCGCCACTCCGTACAACGTGACGGCAACGACGTCGCCGACTCCGGCGATCGCCACCATGGGAAGCGACGAGGAGTCCGGTCGCTTCGGTGCTCGCGACCCGAGAACGATCGCAAGTAGGAGCACGGGATACACGATGCGCATCACCAACAAGGTCGAATAGGCACTGGTCTCGCTTCCGTTCGCAACCGCGAGCAGCGAGACGCCGATACCGAGCGACGCGCCGATGGCGAGCGGGATCGGACGGTGCCCCCCGGTTCGGAACAATCGAACATGCGGTCCACCGGCGAGGATCACACCGATGATGGCGACCGCGATCCCGATCGTCCTGACGGGACCCGGACTCTCTCCACGGAGGAATCCGGCGACCACAGGAACCAACACCGAGGTACTTGCGATCGGTGCCACCACCCCCATGGGGCCGAGCGCCAACCCGGCATAGAGCAGCACGATGCCGATCGAACACGACACGCCTGCCACCAGTCCCCAGACCAGAACGTTGGCGTCGCCTTCGAGATCGCCGCTCGCAATGGCGATCACCACCATCACCGGGAGTGCGATCAGACTCGACCACAACAGCACCGTCGTCGACGGCGACTTCTTCGACGCCGTGCCCCCGAAGAAGTCCGAGGTGCCCCAGAGCAGCGATGAGATCAACGCAAGGACGACAGGCATCTCAATCGCCTCGACGAGTCAGAAGTGCCCGCTCGCGACCTGCGAGATCGGAGTGAATTTCACTTCCGACTAAGCCCAGAGCACTCGCCAATTCGCTCACGGTGGGGAGTTGACGGGGGTCCATCTCAAGAATGAGAAAGCCTCCTGGTCGCAACCATGCTGCCGCCCCCTCGACGATCTGACGGATGTCATCGAGCCCGTCCTCGCCGGCGAAGAGCGCCGACGCCGGTTCCCACTCATGCACGACATCTTCGACGACATCAGAAGTGGAGACGTAGGGAGGATTGCTCACGAGGATGTCGATCTCACCGTGAAGCTCGGCTGGGAGCGCGCCGAACCACGATCCCTCGAGCACGCGGACTCGAGTCGCGGCGCGTCCGATTCCGGCAAGGTTCGAGCGGGCCACGTTCAGTGCATCGACCGAAACATCGGTGATCCAAACCTCCGCTCGCTCGACTTCGACCGCCACCGAAAGACCAATGGCCCCCGAACCGGTTCCGAGATCCACGACGACGGGCCGTTCGATCCCCGCAGCCCGCATGGCGAGCGCGTTCTCGATGACCAGTCCGGCCACCATCTCCGTTTCCGGTCGGGGAATGAGCACTCGCCGATCGACCATGAGGTCCAACGAGCGAAATCCCCAACGGCCGAGCACGTACTGCAGCGGTTCACCGGCGAGTCGACGCTCGACCATGAGGTCGTGGAAGTGCATCGCCCGCTCCGTCACCTTCTCATCGAGTCCGAGTGCGTACTCCGCGCCGTCGAATCCGGCCGCTCGCCCGATGATCCAGCGCGTCTCGGTCGACGGTGAATCGGCGACAGTAGAGAGCCGGGCCTCGGTTTCCGCCGCAACCTCGCGCCAAGTGATGGTGCCGTCGCTCATACGTCGCGTTCACGAAGTTGGGCGGCACGTTCATCGGCAACGAGCGCATCGACGACATCGTCGAGTTCTCCGCCCAGGACCTTGTCGAGTTTGTACAACGTGAGACCGATGCGGTGATCAGTCAGGCGGTTCTCCTTGAAGTTGTAGGTGCGAACCTTCTCGGAACGGCCCCCTCCACCCGTCTGCGCTTTGCGCGCCCCGGACGCTTCGGCGGCCTGCCGTTCCTGCTCGGCCTGCAACAACCGACTTCGAAGCACCCGCATCGCCTTCTCGCGATTTTGGATCTGACTCTTCTCATCCTGCATGGCAACGACCACGCCCGTGGGGAGATGCGTGATGCGCACCGCCGAATCCGTGGTGTTCACCGACTGTCCGCCGGGACCCGACGATCGATACACATCGATGCGGAGATCGTTCGGATCGAGCACGACATCGACCTCGTCGGCCTCGGGCAGCACCGTCACCGTGGCCGACGAGGTGTGGACCCGACCCTGACTCTCGGTGACGGGAACCCGCTGAACACGATGGACTCCGCCCTCGTGCTTCATCTTCGACCACACGCCATCACCGGCGAGACGGAACGTGACGTCGGCATAGCCACCGAGATCCGAGACCTGCGCGTCCATGATCTCGAATCGCCACTCCTGTTTGCCCGAGTAGCCCCGATACATCTCGAAGAGATCACGAGCGAACAGATTCGCCTCCTCGCCCCCCTCCGCTCCTCGGATCTCGACGATGACATTGCGATCGTCGTTCGGATCCTTCGGCAGCAACAGCACCTTGATCTCTTCATCGAGTCGTTCGATCGACCGCTCGGCACCATCGGCCTCCTCACGAAGGAGGTCGCGATCGGTTCCTTCCGCTTCGGTCAACATCTCACGGGCGGCGACGAGGTCGTCGGTGGCTTGGGCCAATTCGCGAAGTCGCGCCACCAGTTCACCCAGATCCCGATAGCGACGATTGAGTTCTGCGTAACGGCGCTGATCGGCGATCATCGCGGGGTCTGCGAGAGAACCCTCGATCTCGTTGTATTCGCGTTCGAGTTCGGGGAGTCGATCGAGCATGCTCATGATCGACCCTCACGCCAGTCTCCGGACAGGGTCACGATCTCCGCGGGCATCGCCAATCGCTCGGCCAGACGACGAGTGGCGGGGTGGTCGTCCCGATCGGGAAGCACGATCACCAGACGGGCTGACGGATCATGGAGGGCGCGGGCATCGGCCGCTGTCGGCACGACATCCAGATCGATCCCGACCGAACTGACAACGACGACCGGCGCACCGTCATCATCGACTCCCATGGCGATCGATGCTCCCACGTCCTTCACGCTGTCGCGCGCGATCGGCGGTTCGACCGGCACGAGTTCCCGCGCGCCGACGAGTTCGGGTTCTCGGAGCAGTCGCCAGCGCAACCAACCTTCGGGGGCCAGACGGCGGAGCGGGTGGGCCTCGGCATCGTGGCGTCGAACCGCATCGACGCTGCCGATCACCGATGCCAATGCGTCGGCGGTCGGCACGTCTCCGTGCACCATCGTGAACGCCTCACGATCATGGCGACCGACACCCACTTCCAGACGGGCCCCGTCCGGTGACTCGACGACTCGGGCGATCTCGAGTCCCCGTAACTCGCCGCGGATCTCTCCGTGTTCGATCGTGACCTCGACCCCGGCATCGATCAACAGGCGGATGAGGTCGCGAGCTGCCGCCGAAGGTTCACGCGGAACGGGAAACCTCGCTGGTGTCGCAGGAACGAGTGAACGCCCCCTGATCTGCCACACAGTGGGAGGGTCGCGGAATTCCTGCGCACGGCGGGCGATCACGCCGGCGGTCTCGTCCGACTCGGCCATCAATTGGAACGAGGTTGCCCGTTCACGCTCGGCGAACATCAACGCCGGACCGAAACTACGAATCGCGCCGTCGTCGATCAGGCACCAGAGTTGTTCCCGGGCGCGCACCACCGTGCCTCCCGGGAGAGGAGCGGCCTCGAGTGACGCCGAATCCAGCGATGTGGCATCGGCGACGAGCGCGCGCGCTTTCGCCGCCAGAAGACGGCTTCGTTGTTCGGAATCGAGGGGCACGGTCGGCTCCTGACCGCGCAGTGGCTCGGTGGTGCCGCTATTTGCGGCGCTTGCCGTAGCGCTTCTCGAACTTCTCGATGCGGCCACCGGTATCGACCAACTTCTGCTTGCCGGTGTAGAAGGGGTGGCACTCGTTGCAGAGTTCGGAGGTGAGCTCGGCCTTCGTGGAGCGCGTGGTGAAGGTGTTCCCGCAGGAACACTTCACAGTCGATTCGACGTAGTCAGGGTGAATATCAGCCTTCATGGCGTTGCTCCAGAGAGATTTCGGACTCACAAGTGTGGCGGGCCGGAGCGAGATCCGCAATCTCGGGTCTCCCCCGGCCCCCGATGGGGCCTCAGCCCTTGGCCACCTCGGCCAGGAACTCGTCATTGGTGCGG
>CAZMJK010000159.1:0-1937 GCA_964566555.1 uncultured Bifidobacterium sp.
CGTGGCCTTCGCCCTCGAGGTCATCGGCCGTCCCCGCAGCGTGATCGAGAGCCAGGTTCCGGCCATCCTCGATCTGGTCGGACTCGGCCACAAATCCGACAGTTTCCCCACCGAACTCTCCGGTGGAGAGCAACAGCGGGTGTCGGTGGCCCGAGCCTTCGTGAATCGTCCGCTCATCCTCCTGGCCGACGAACCGACGGGAAATCTCGATCCTGCGACATCGGTGGGGATCATGAAGCTCCTCGATCGCATCAACAAGACCGGAACGACCGTGGTCATGGCGACGCACGACCGGGGGATCGTGGACACCATGCGGAGACGAGTGATCGAGATCGATCGCGGTTCCATCGTTCGCGACCAAGCCCGCGGCGTCTACGAATAGGACGAACCGATGCCAGTCAAAGTCGACTATCTCCTGCGCGAGACGACCTCCAATCTCGGTCGCAACGTCACCATCACCCTTGCGTCGATCATGACCGTCGCTGTCTCCTTGGCGCTGGTCGGAGCATCGTTGATGCTTCGATCGGGTGTGGAGAACGCCACGAAGCGTTGGCAGGGCGGTATCGAGTTCGTGGTGTTCTTGCGTACGGATGTCACGCAACAGCAGATCGATTCACTCAGCGCCGACCTCGATCAGAGTCCCGAGGTGGCGAAGGTCGTCTTCGTGAATCAGGAACAGGCCTACAGCGAGTTCAAGAGCCTGTTCGCCGATTCACCCGAGTTGATCGACAGCGTCACTGCCGCTGATCTTCCGCCGTCGTTCCGCATCGAACCGGTCAACAAAGATGTCGACGCGGTGGAGGCGCTCGGACTCACTTATGAAGGCCGCTCGGGTGTCGATCAAGTGGTCTTCGCGTCGAAGACCATCAGGTTGATCCAGCAACTCTCGAGCCGACTCACTGTCGGCATCTTCGTCATCGCCGCTTTCCTCCTCGGGGCTGCCGGTCTCCTCATCCTCAACACCATTCGTATGGCGATGTTCGCCCGTCGTCGCGAGATCGAGGTGATGAAACTCGTCGGTGCCACCAACTGGTTCATTCGCGTTCCGTTCATGCTCGAAGGACTCGTTCAGGGATTGATCGGTGCGTTCCTGGCGATCGGAGCGCTCGCGGCGTTCAAGCCTTTCTTCCAGAAATGGTTGCCGAGTGCTCAGGACATCCCGCTCGTCGGTGGGTTCCAGGTGAGCGGCGGTGAGATGACGATCATCTTCATCACCTTGGGCGTGGTCGGTATCGCCATCGGCGCGATCGGCGCTGGTGTCGCCGTGTCGCGTTTCCTCGACGTCTGAGTCCGGGGCTCCGCAGGCAGGTTGCGGGTCAGCCCACGAATGACGATGCGTGTTGGGTCACGATGCCCGTCGCCGTGTCGTAGACGAATCCGGCCACCGCGGTCCCGACGGGGAGGTAGGGGCAGGTCCGCACCGCGTCGACATCGGCCTGCAGCGCGCTGAGTTGATCGCCGATGAGGTGGAACTCGATCTCCTCGGGGTCTGATCCAGTGGCGGATCGGACCTTCTCTCGCAGTTGTGGTAGTTCGATCTTGGCTGCCCCGCAATCGGTGTGGTGCAGGATCGCAATTCGATCGACTTCGAGCTGGTTCACCGACTTGATGAGGGAGCGGATGATGTCGGGAGTGACGCGTGCGCCGGCATTCCGCATCACATGCAGATCACCGACGCGGAGATCGAAGATGGCGAGCGGATCGATTCGACAGTCCATGCACGTCACGACGGCAAGATGGCGGCGGGGGATGGCGGAGAGTTCCGCATTGGGGAACGATTCCGCGAAGGCGGCATTGCCGTCGACCAGGTCCTTGAACGAATCCACGGCGGCGATGGTAGGTCGGGAATCGTCCCACTCCCGACGAAACGGCCACTTCCCTCGATCGCGGTGGCGGTACCCTCGGCCCATGCCGTGGCAGGACGTGATGTCGATCGA
>CAZMJK010000159.1:1947-4684 GCA_964566555.1 uncultured Bifidobacterium sp.
TGGCGCACCCACTCGGGGCGTCTGGCGGCGTGTGATGCCCGGTGTCCGCATCAGTGGGCCCATCTCGGCACCGCCGGGGTCGTCGACGGCGAGGAGTTGGTGTGCCGCAGCCACTTCTGGCGGTTCGACGTCGCCGGATCGGGATCGAAACTGTCGGCGTCGGGTCGACGGGACGAGAAGAGCCCCGTGGAGGTCGTGTCCGTTCGCGAACTCGACGGGCGAATCGAACTCGCCGCACCGGAGGGCTGAGCACGACGCGATCGGGTGACCTCCGGTTTCGACGGGGTGTTCCTAGACTGGGTCGGTCACTTCGTGAAAGGGCGGCTATGGCTGCGAATCCGGTTCTCAACGACAAGCGCTTCGAACAGGTCATCGCCGAGGGGTACGGCACGGCACCGATCACCCGGACGATGACGCTGGGGGGCACCTTGTCGGCCCTCGGTGTGCTGTTCGCCATCATCTGTGCGACGGCGTGGTTCGGCTGGTCGCAGGTCCGCCAGACGACAGGAGAGGTCCTCGACCAGGCTTCGGGTCAGATCGTGGTCGTGAGCACGACGTCGTTCCCCGCTTGGACCATCTTCGCCGCGTTGATCGCCATGGGGTTCGCGTTCGCCACGATCTTCAAGCCCAAGTGGGGTCCGGCGACCGCTCCGTTGTACGCGTTGTTCGAAGGAGCGTTCCTCGGCGCGATCTCGGCGTATTTCAATCAGCTCTACGACGGCATCGTCGTGCAGGCGGTGCTGGCCACGCTGAGCGTGGTTCTCGTGATGTTCATCCTCTACGCGACTCGAATCGTCAAGGTCACTCCGAAGTTCGTCCTCATCACGGTTGCCGCCACCGGCGGTATCGCGGTGATGTACCTCGTCACCTGGATCTTCTCGATCTTCGGTGCCGACATCACGTTCTGGAACTCACCCACTCCGCTGGGGATCGGCATCAGCGTGGTGATCTGCATCGTGGCGGCGATGAATCTCGCCCTCGATTTCGCATTCATCGAGCAGTCGGTCAAGGCCGGTAACACGCCGCGACGCATGGAGTGGCTCGCGGCGCTCGGCGTCACCGTCACAATCGTGTGGCTCTACCTCGAGATCCTGCGCCTGCTTTCGCTGCTCCGTCGCTGAGGCAACTCAGCGAATTCGCTGCTTTCGTCGCCACGCCCGGAGGAAGACCGCGGTGAAGACGACGAGCAATACGACGCCGGCGAACAGGAGCGGGAGACCGGCGGCGCGTTCGCCGCTCGAATCGCTGAGTGGCGGTGCCTGTTGCTCGATGAAGTTCAGCCCGGGAGCGGTGCCATTCGGGCCGATCAGCGTCGAGGAGGTGACGCTCGGGATGGTCGTCGATGTTTCCGTCATCTCCACGGCTCGAGGATAGGCCGGGGGAGTCGCCGATCGATCGTCGGCGGACGAGTGATTCGGGCTCGATCCGGTGTGGACGTGCAGGATGGGCAACACTTGGCGGGTGACTGGTCAGGACCGACGCCTTCGTACTGTTCTTGACGATGCCCGCCGTGAGCGGGCCGAGACCGTGCGTCGACAGGCGTTCAGCTCCGCCCAGCTCGGCATGCCGTCGGAGGACCCTGAGACCGCCGTCGAGTCGCTGTGGATCATCCTCGAAGCCCTCCTCGTCGATCATCTCGCCCCCGACGAGTCCCTCGAACGCACTCGGGGCGATCGACGCACCACCATGGCGAATCACTGGCGGAGGATGGTCAGCACCGCAGTGACCCACACGTTCGTCCTGAGCGGCGACTTCGTCCAGCCTGGTCCGCTCCTCGAAGCGGTCGAACGCAATGGCGCCAAACTCGCCGATGGTGCGCTCTGGCACACCCGTCGGCCGCCGGGCCAGGGTGCGCTCACCCTCGGTGTGCACACGGCACTCCTGACGCTCGATGCGACGGCGCGATCGGGCAACTTCCCCAATCGAGACGACTTCGTGGCACTCGAGGAATTGATCGCTCTCGCCACCCTCGGTGCCGTGCTCGGCAGCGATTCTGTGGAGAGGGACGCGCCGACTCCTGTGGATCAGGACGACACCGGCTCAGGTCGTTGGGCGAGATCTCCCGAGAGCGTGGCGGCCGCCTTCGGCATCCCCGACGCTGAGTTGCACGAGATCTCGCGCACGGGGTGGGTGTGCGGTGACTGCGGGTGTGTCTTCCTCGGCCGAGTCGAGGCCGGCGTGGCCTACCCCGATCGATTCGCGCCGATCGGCAGGGCCGGTCCGTGCGACGCGCAGGAGGACTGCTCCTGTCACGACGCACCGCTGCAACGGCGGATCCGCTGACTCGAGAGTAGCGCGACCCCGCCGTTGCAGAGCGGTGGGCGATGAGGCGCCGACGAGTCGGCGTCGAGCACCAGTCGAACGAGATGACTGATCAGTAGACGATGACGCCGCGGATGTTCTTTCCGTCGCGCATGTCCTGGTAACCCTGATTGATCTGATCGAGGGAGTAGGTCCGCGTCACGAGTTCATCGAGCTTCAACTGACCCGACCGGTAGAGACCGAGCAGCTTGGGGATGTCATAACGAGGATTGGCACTTCCGAAGATGGTGCCGACCAGTTGCTTCTGTTGCATCGCGAACGCGAACAGATTGAGCTGCACGTCGTTTTCGTTCATGTTGGCCACGGCGGTGAAGACGAGCCTGCCGCCCTTGCCCACCATGCTCATGTACGACTCGAGATCGGCACCCTTGCCCTCGCCGACGGTGACGATCACCTTGTCGGCCATGCGTCCCCA
>CAZMJK010000160.1:0-1124 GCA_964566555.1 uncultured Bifidobacterium sp.
CTCGTCCACTCCTCGAGGAAGAGCGCGCGCTCCTCGGGCGTCATCTCGAAACCCGGTTCGAACCAACCCTTCGGGAGGTTCTCCTCGAGCCAACCGCGGACTTCACTGCGATAGGCCTCTGCGTCTTCCGGATAATTCAGGTCCATGGGCGACAGTCTTCCGATGCGGGACTACCTCGTCCAATCGTTCTTCCGAGGAGCAGTGAAACGGCCCATGCGAGGTAGATTCGCCTTCTATGACCACGACCGAGACCCCAATGAAGGCGGAACGCTGGACGTTCCAGTGGAAGGAACTCTTCAGCGAGGTGATCACCTCGGGGCTCTGCACCGGTTGCGCCGGATGCGTCATCGCCTGTCCTCACGATGTCATCGGCTACAACCATGAAGCGGGCGGCTACAAGCCGTTCCATATCGAGGACGAACTGGGACCTACCGACTGCGGTCACGGTCAGAAGGGGTGCACCAGTTGCACCCGCGCCTGTCCCCGTTTCCGCATGTGGGAGCCGCAGGCCAACGAACACCTCTTCGATCGCGATCGAGCCGATGACGAGGTCGCAGGCATCTACAGCGACATCCTCCTCACTCGTGCCTCGGACGACATGGTCCATCGCATGGGTCAGGACGGTGGTCTCGTCTCCGCCCTCCTCATCTGGGCTCTCGAGAACGATTACATCGACGGCGCGCTCACCTCGTATCTCGAAGGCGGCGACGCGGCCACGTGGAAGGCCATACCCGGTGTCGCCACGACACGCGAGGAAGTCCTCGCGGGTGCGGGAAGTCGGTACACCTACTCGGCGAACACGCTGGCCATGGATGAGGCGAAGGAGCGCGGGCTCAGCCGTTTGGCGATGGTGGGGATGAGTTGCCAGTCCTCGATCGCACCAGTGATGTGGTCACGCAAGATCGGCAAAGTCTCCAAGCCGATCGTGTTCAACATCGGCCTCCTCTGTTCGAAGACGTTCGACGACGCCATCTTCGAGGAACTCTTCGAGGCCAAGTACCGGATCCCGAAATCCGAGATCACCAAGATGAACATCAAAGGTGTGTTCCAGATCTGGACTCGGGACGGTGGCTACTACGAGGTCAACCTCAAGGAATGTCACGACTGGACCCGTGAGGGGTGCA
>CAZMJK010000160.1:1134-4654 GCA_964566555.1 uncultured Bifidobacterium sp.
ATCGTTCGCACTGACGTCGGCCGCGAGATCATCCAACGCATGATCGCCGACGGTTCGATCGAGGCACGACCGGGCGACGAGGATCCGGGCGCCATCGCCCTCATGCGCAAACTCGCCGAGAAGAGTCGAGCTCGTTGGCCCCAGTGGGCCGAATCCGTTGTGCGCCTCGGCCTTCCGGAGAAGAAGAAACCGGCGACGAAGTAGCGAGTCGCCGATCAGCCGGCGGTGGTGGTCGACGGGGTCGGCACCGTCGTGGTGGTCGAGGACGACCCACTCGAGCCCGACGCGCACTTGTTCAACGCGTCCTTGATCGACGAGTCAACACCGTTCCAGGTCTTCTCCGGGTCCGACTTCAGGTTCTTGTTGAGCGTCGTGAAATCGGCGATCGACATTTGATCCACGAAGACGGCGTACATGCAGAGACAGGACGACTCGGAACTGGCCTGGGCATCGGATGCGATCGTCGTGTCGGTCTTGGACAGCGCCGGGTCGAGCGTCGAAGCCGTGGCGGCGCTGATCGCCGTCACGTTCCCGTTCGACGAGTAGAGATGATTCGTGCAGAGTTCGATGAAGTTCTGCTGGGTGAGGGTGTTGTATTCCGTCGGAGTGTTGTCCTGATTGCACCCGCCGAGGCCGATCATGAGTACAAGGGCAAGCACGCCCATCCCTGCGCCGACTCGTCGTCCCAACATCGTGCTGACCATCCTCATGAACTCGATGCCGCATCGTCCGGGGGCGGCGGCGGGCGTTCGAAACCGTAGTCGGTGACTTCGCGCCGTCCGACATCGGTGGGATCGCCGACTCCAGCAGGTCGTGTCGAAGGAGTGTCTCGGTAGGCTTTGGCTCCCATGGCCCGAAAGCGCTCGACCCCCGCCCCCACACTGGTTCTGCTCGTGCGACACGGGCAGACGCCGACGACCGGCTCGACCCTGCCCGGCAGGGCGAAAGGGCTGCATCTCGCCGAGTCCGGGGTGGCGCAGGCCGAGGCGGCGGCACAACGGATCGCGCAGCTCAAGAGCGTGGCCGCCGTGTACGCATCACCGTTGGAACGCACTCGCGAGACCGCACGCCCCATTGCGCGCGAGCGTGGCATGAAGATCCAGATCGATCGCGGCTTGCTCGAGTGCGACTTCGGGGACTGGACCGGCAAGAAACTCGACGCGTTGCGCAAACTTCCCGAGTGGACCACCGTGCAGCGATACCCGAGTGGTTTCCGCTTCCCGCGTGGCGAGTCCTTCGCCGAAATGCAGACGAGGATGGTGGGCGCGATCGACTCGCTCGTCGCGAAACATCCCGGTGAGACGATCGTTGCCGTCTCCCATGCCGACCCGATCAAGGCTGCGGTGGCGCAAGCCCTCGGCACCCATCTCGACCTCTTCCAACGAATCGTCATCTCGCCGTGTTCGATTTCGGCCATCCTCTATTCGGCATCGGGACCAGCCGTTCTCGCCGTCAACTCGACGGGCGACGATCTGTCGAAACTCGGTCTCTCATGAGCGATTCGTGGGAGTTCCTCGAACCAGAGTCGATCGTGCCGGGCGTGATCGGCGAACCCGGTCGCCGCACGTTCTTCCTCCAAGCCTGCGAAGCAGGACGGACCGTGTCGTTCAAGTTGGAGAAGCAACAGGTCGCTGCGCTCTGCGACTACCTCGAAGGCATCCTCGCCGATCTTCCGGCCATCCATCCCGGTCAATTCATCGCCCCCATCTCCGCCGAGGAACCCATCGGTATGCAATGGGTGGTCGGCGGGCTCGCTGTTGCCTATGAAGAGGACGATGATCGACTCATCATCGTCGCCGAGGAACTCGCCGAGTTCGACGAAGAGTCCGATGCGGCATTCGATGACTTCGACACGTCCGCCGCGACGGCGCGTTTCCGACTGACACGGGCGCAGGTGGCTGCGTTCATCGCCGTCGGCGCCGACATCGTGCGCGCCGGCCGACCTCCGTGCCGATTGTGCGGTCGACCGATGGATCCCGGTGGTCACCCATGCCCCCGCCTGAACTGAACCGCGACGCGTCGGAACAGGATCAAGCGTCCTCCACCGGTGCGGAGACGATCGAAACGATCCTCTCCGAAGGCGAGATCGAACTCATCGGCCGAATGCCATGGAGTTCCAACGCCACATTCTTGGCCGAGGCCACCCTCGACGGACAGAAGGCTCGACTCATCTACAAACCCCACATCGGCGAACGACCCCTCTGGGACTTCCCCGACGGATTGTGGAAACGAGAGGTCGCCGCCTTCGAACTCAGCCGAGCACTCGGCTGGGACGTCGTCCCCTTCACTGTGGCTCGCGACGATGCCCCGCACGGCATCGGGTCCGTCCAACGCTTCATCGACGCCGATTTCGAGCAGCACTACTTCACAATGCTCGAGGACGAGTCCACTCACCATCAGTTGCGGCGAATGGCCGTCTTCGACTTCCTCTGCAACAACACCGACCGCAAGGGTGGACACTGCCTCATCGACGGCGACGGACATATCTGGGGGATCGACAACGGATTGTCGTTCCACGCGGAATTCAAACTGCGCACCGTGATCTGGGAATTCGGTGGAGACCCGATCGAGGAATCGCTCCTCGAGGACCTCGGTCAACTGATCGAGGGCGGACTCGACCCACGCGTCGCGTCGCTCCTCGGCACCTTCGAAGTGGATGCCGTACTTGCCCGCGCCCGCGCGCTTGTGCGTGAGGCGGTTCTTCCGATCGACGAGAGCGGTCACCGCTACCCGTGGCCTCTGGTGTGAATCGGCACCGCTAGTCGCGAGTACTCGACCCTCCGGTCGACGTCGATGACGTGTTCTCCCATGTTGCCTTCGCCCCGCTGTGGCCGACATTGATCACGAGGATCGACCCGAAGATGCTCAACACGACGGCGAAGACGCCGATGAGCGAACGCAATGGTCGGGTGATCGACAGTTCGGGGAGGCCCCGCTTCTGTCGCTCTTTCGTGAACAGATCGAACAGCATCAGCGAACAGGCGCTGCCGCCGACGAGGAACGCTCCGATCACACCCCAGTCCCCCATCTCGGCATGCGCGGACACCGCAGCGGTCTCTCGTACGGTCTCCAACAGCGATTCACCACTCTCCTTCGCGAAGTAGGCGAAGAAGAACCCCAGGACTCCCAAGGCAGCGACGACCCACCCAACGCGGGAACGAGCGGCGGGCCACAGGGCAACAACGATGGTGCCGATCGCGGCAAGGGGAACGAGTACGACCGCACCGTGCACGATGAGCGGATGGGCGGGAAGGCCGAACAACGAATCCAAGAACGCGAACATGCGGCACTCCAAACAGGTCGGGGAGCGCAGTCTGTCACCCTGACTGCAAGACCTCTCGGGAACGTCGTCGTGCAACGCAAAGAGCCCCGGTCACCGACCGGGGCTCCTCACAGTTCATGCATGGAGCGATCAGCGAGACTTCAGCGCCTCGATGACCTGCGGCAGTACCTTGTGGACATCGCCGACGATGCCGAGGTCACTCACCGCGAAGATCGGAGCTTCCGCATCCTTGTTGAT
>CAZMJK010000161.1:0-4550 GCA_964566555.1 uncultured Bifidobacterium sp.
CGAGAACATGTCGTGGTTCACCGGCGATGACGGCAAGCGATACGAACTGTTCGGCGCTGGCGGAGGAGCGGAACTGGCGGATCGTCTCGCCGTGCGCCTGGTGGGGCAGGTCCCGTTGGTCCCCGCTCTGCGCGAAGGATCCGACGATGGCCGCCCGGTCGTTGCCGTCGATCCTGAGAGCGAAGCCGCGGTGGCGATTCGTGGACTGGCCGAGGTGATCGACCTCGAACTCGCTCCGACTCGTCGGTATAACGCGGGCCTCAAACTGCTTGGCTGAAGGCCCATTCCCGCGACCTAGCATGAGGGTTCGGCCATCGGGCCGAGGTTCGACAGGAGGAACATCGTGGACGTCCGCATTGGCGTGCAGCAGACACCCAAGGAAATCGAGATCGAGATGGCGTCCAACGTCGATCGCGCCGAGGTGCGGGCGTCGATCGACGCCGCATTGGCCGATAGGGACAGTGTGCTGTGGCTGACCGATCGTCACGGTCGTGACATCGCGGTGCCCTCAGCGAAGATCGCCTATGTCGAACTCGGATCACCCGACAGCGAACGCCGGATCGGTTTCGGCGCGGGTTGATCCGGCGCTGCCTCATTCATGGCCAATCTGGAGGAGCTCGCTCAACAGCGTTCTCGCCTCTCGCCCGCGGAAACCGACCACCTGCAGCGCCTCGTCGGCACGTGGGGATTGCTTGCTGATCTGAGTTTCTCCGATCTGATGTTGTTCGGTCGTGATCGCAGTTCGACCGAGAGCGATGCGATGGTCGTTCTCGGGCAGATCCGGCCCACAACGAGTCAGACGCTTTTCGTCAACGACTGGGTGGGGCGTGTCGTCGGTCCCGAGGAGCGGCCGCTCGTCGGAGCGACCTTTGGAACGGGCGCGTTGAACGAAGGAGAACTTCTCCATGGGGCGGAGGGGACGCCGGTTCGGGAAACCTGTATCCCCGTGACCTTCGGTGGTCGGACGATCGCCGTGTTGACCAAGGACGCCAAGCGCGATGTCGGTCGTCAAGACGGCGTACTCGAGCGGACCTACCTCAGCGTCTTCAATCGGTTCGCCCTCATGATCGCCGCAGGGGCGTTCCCCTTCGCGGGCGAGAACGAGCGTGGTGTTGTGATGCCCCGTGTCGGTGACGGTGTCATGGTGTTGGACGGTGATGAGCGCGTGCAGTTCGCCTCACCCAACGCGATCTCGGCCCTTCACCGCATCGGCGTGCATGCGAACTCCGAAGGAGCGCGGTTCGGGGAATTGGGCCTCCCCGATTCGCCGGTGCGGGCGGCCTTCGCCCTCGCTCGCCCG
Source organism: uncultured Bifidobacterium sp. (assembly GCA_964566555.1). Lineage (GTDB taxonomy): Bacteria > Actinomycetota > Acidimicrobiia > Acidimicrobiales > Acidimicrobilacustridaceae > Acidimicrobilacustris. Next base: position 1,301 of record CAZMJK010000161.1, read on the forward strand.
TCGGCCGAGGAGATCGAACGCGGACCCAATGTCACGATCCTCCTGCGCATCATTCCGCTACTCGATGAGGGGATCGTTACCGGCGCCATCGTGCTCATGCGCGACATCTCGGAATTGCGCCGCCGGGATCTCATGCTGTTGTCGAAGGACGCAACGATTCGTGAGATCCATCACCGGGTCAAGAACAACTTGCAGACCATCTCGGCGCTGCTTCGCCTGCAGGGCCGCCGGTTGTCCTCGCCCGAGGCGAAGGTGGCGGTCGAGGAATCGGTGCGGCGCATCCGTTCGATCGCGCTCGTGCACGAAACGTTGTCGCACACGATCGGCGACGACGTTCCGTTCATCGAGATCGTTCGTCCACTCGTGCGCATGGTCGAGGAGGGACTCATCTCCCCTGATCGCCCCATCCACTTCGTGGTGACCGGGGATGCCGGCATCCTTCCCGCGGATGTAGCGACACCTTTGGCGGTTGTGCTCACCGAGTTGTTGCAGAATGCGGTGGATCACGCGTTCTCCTCGGGGCCGATCGACGAAGCGACCGTGGTGATCGAACTGGAGAACACCGGTACCCGCTTGCGAGTCACCGTCACCGATAACGGCACCGGAACGGCGCCCGGGTTCTCGATCGACGACAGTACGGGGCTTGGCCTCTCGATCGTTCGCACGCTCGTCACCACGGAATTGGGCGGAACGATCGGTTTCTCGGCGGGGGAGGGATCGGTGGGCCGCCCGGGTACGGCGGTACGGATCTCGGTGCCTGTCCGCCGTTAGACGTTCCATCGCCGGCGGCGATGTCGGCCGAAAACGGGAACGACCTCCCCGGGGGGAGGTCGCAGGAGTTCAGCGGTGTCGCTGACGATCAGGATGCCTGGCGGCGAGCGGCGAGCCACTGACGACGCAGCTTGCGACGCTCCTCTTCGGAGGTGCCGCCCCAGATGCCCGAGTCCTGGTTCGTCGCGAGTGCGAATTCGAGGCAGGGCTGACGGACTTCGCAGTCGGTGCAGACGGACTTGGCGTTCTCGATCTGTTCGATCGCCGGTCCGGTGGTGCCCACCGGGAAGAAGAGGTCGGGGTCGGTGTCTCGGCAGGCCGACTGGTCACGCCAGTCGTCGGCGAGGGCGTTCAGGGTCATTGAATGGGGCGCGGTCAGGGCCACGGTTCCTCCAGGATCAGGGGGTCACGAAACGGTTTTCCGGCCGATCCGTGAAGAGTGTGCTCATGCCACCGCTCCGCACCGTGTTGAACCGAGAGACTGGAATCGCTCCAGAAGTGATTCGAACGGACCCGGACTGTGTGGCTGGGACGGCGAGAACGTAGTGGTGGCGCGAAACCAAGCGCAAGGGGTTCTTCGCACGTCCGCTGGTCAGCGCCCGCGATCCCGCGGTGGGCACGGGGGAGTCGGAAGTGATTGTGACAAATGACACCTAAACCACAGCGGTGGAGTTTCCCGCCAAGCCCTGGAGTGGAGGACCTACGGTGAGGTCCATGACTCTGGTTGTGGCCCATCGGGGCGCCTCGGCAGCATTTCCTCCGGGAAACACCATCGAGGCATTCCTCGGCGCGGTGCGGGAACAGGCCGACTGGGTGGAACTCGATGTTCATCTCACCGCCGATGGTCAGGTCGTCGTCCACCATGACCCCGTTCTCGCCGACGGTGGCGTCATCGGCGAGATGGAACGAGCGCAACTTCCCTCCTTCGTGCCGACACTTCGAGAGGCGATGGACGCGTGCGGGCCACTCTCGATCAATGTCGAGATCAAGCCCGATGGCCCCGATGCGCTGCGGCCGCGGTTGATCGCCGAGGTCGTCGCGTTGCTGAATGCGGCCGATCGATCAGACCGATTCCTGGTGACGTCGTTCGACCACGATGTGGTCGACGCGGTTCGCGCTCTCGATCCCGGCCTTCCGACGGGGCTCCTGCTCTTCGATGGATCCCGCGATCGAGTGCTCGATCGTGCCGAGGCCAACGGACACGTCGCGATCAATCCGTGGGCACCCCTTGTCGACGAAGAGTTCGTAGAACGCGCGCACTCATGTGGGATTGGGGTCAACGTTTGGACCGTCGATGACCCGGAACAGTTCCGTCTTCTGCGAGCGATGAACGTCGACTCGATCATCACGAATGTTCCGCTTCTCTGTCGGACTGTCCTCAACGAGGGGTAGCGAGCGGCACGACCAGCGACAGTGTTTCGGGTTCGTACCGAAGCTCGAGATGTTCCACATCGCCGAGGTAGTCGCCGTCGACCTGATGGGGGACGGGTCCGTAGCCCTCGATCGACACATGGGTGACGTCGGTATGGAAAGCGACGTTCTTATTGGATCGAAGTTGTTTTCCCGAGCCAAGAGCCGAGGAAAGGATGCGAAGCAGTGGGATCGCTTTGAGGGTTCGCAGTGTGACGATGCTGAGCGGCCGGTCGAGTGTGGCCTCGGGGGCAATGGTGAACGGGCGCGTACCGAGGAAGGTGTAGGGATCGGTGTTGAGGCACACCGTGAACATCGCGTCATCGACAGTTGGGCGATCGTCGACCCGCACACAGAAGTGAGGGGTGTCGCGTTTGTACTTGCGAACCCATGTGTCCAAAGCCGCCCAACCGAAGAGGGCGTGATTGGCCCAGCGCTTGAGCGAACCGCGTCGTTCGACCTCGGCGACGACGGCGGCGTCGAATCCGATACCGACGTGGAAGAGGAAGTAGCGCCCGTTGACCGAGCCGAGACCTATGCGCTGGATCGAATTGGCGGCAAGCGCATCGAGGAGCGCGCCGGTCGCCTCGATGGGGTCATCGGGGAGTCCCAGTGTTCGGGCGAAGACATTGGTCGAGCCGCCCGGGACGGCGGCAAGTGCCGTCGTGGTTCCGGCGAGGCCGTTGGCCGCCTCGTTGAGCGTGCCGTCCCCACCGAGCACGACGACCACATCGGCGCCATCGGCCGCGGCGGCCGCCGCCAGACGGGTGGCGTGGCCCCTTCGAGCGGTCTCGGACACCGTGACGTCATGGTCGGCGGCGAGGGCTTTGGTGATGACCACCCGTCCCCGGGCGGTGACCGAAGAGGCCGATGGGTTGACGATCAGGAGGACTTTCACAACGTCAGGGACCGTAGTGGAGCCTCGGTGACCGTGGGGTGCCGCACGTCTCATCTCGAACCGGCGCTGTGATTTGGCCCGGACGCTGTTCTAGGGGCAGGATTCGCTCATGAACGTTGTCGTTTGTGTCAAGCAGATCCCGGACCCGGCCGACCCGGGGGCGTTGGATCC
>CAZMJK010000162.1:0-4513 GCA_964566555.1 uncultured Bifidobacterium sp.
AATGCCCTGACGCAACAGGTTGTCGCCCAGGTACATCACGAAGTCGTCGTCACCGAGGAAGTCGCGGGCGATGAGGACGCAGTGAGCCAGTCCGAGTGGGGCTTCCTGAGGGATGTAGGTGACCTTGGCCCCCCAGCGGGACCCGTCACCGACGGCCGCCTGGATCTCTGGTCCGGTCTCACCGGTGATGATCCCGATCTCGGTGATTCCCGCTTCAACCATGTCCTCGATGCCGAAGAACAGGATCGGCTTGTTGGCCACCGGTACGAGCTGTTTGGCACTCGTATGGGTGATCGGTCGAAGTCGAGTTCCGGCGCCACCGGAGAGAATGAGTCCCTTCACGGCGATGTTTCTAGCAGGGGCGGCCTTGGCCTACCCCTTTCCAATCCTTCACCCGAGGGCCCTCGACCGGAACTGGCGAACTCAGAGCGATCGGCAGCCCAAGAGCACGTTCCCACCGGAACCGGCGATGTTGATGCCGTAGATGCAGACCGTGGCCGGACCCGACGGGGCGGGCAGGTTGAACGAGTAGCCCCGCTGAGGCCCGTAATCGGGCAACGTTCCGGCAACGTCGGGTCGATTCCCGTTCGCCAGGACCTCGTAGCCGATCCCATTGATGTAGACGTGCACGGGCACCGACTGCGCCGTGTCGGGATCAAGGATCCAACCCGACCCGGTGATGGTCGAACCCGATCGGGCCAAGGTGTCGATCACACCGATGGGAGACCCGGTCGGAACGTTGGCCGATCGACAGCCGAGCAGCGTGTGGGAGCCGACCCCCACATTGATCGCGTAGGCGCAGACGGTGACAGGCCCGCCCGGCGCAGGAAGTCGAGTGGCGAACCCGTGGGCAGGACCGTAGGCGGGCAGTCCGCCCCCGATATCAGGTCGGTTCACATCGGCGTTGAGGGCGTACCCCACTCCATTCACATAGAAATGAATGGTCACCGGCGAGGTCACGTCGGGGTCCACTGCCCACCCGTGAACGGCGACGCTGCCAAGTCGACCGACCACTCCGTCGAGAGCGCCGAAGGGTGATCCACCTGGAGTGTCGACGACGCGGCACCCCATCGCACCGAGGGGCAGGGAGCCCGTCGTGAGACACACGAGGTTGCGACCACCCGTGACCGACACCGAACCGGAGAAACCGGTGGCCAGTTCGACGCCGGGGATACCGGCCTGCACGTCAGGACGGGGAACGGTTCGTGTCAATTGCGCTCGAGCGGTGCCGTTGACCGAAACGATGGCAACACTCGACGGGTCGCCCGGGATCACCGACCAGCCGGAGACGTCGATGGCACCGGGACGCGCCGTCACGGAGTCGATGATTCCTCGCGGTGTCGACGTCACCACGACGTCACGACAACCAAGGAGCGGATTGCCGAGTACGCCTCCGACATCGATCGCATAGGCACACACGCGTTGGGTTCCCACTGGCGATGGCAAGGTCACGTCGAAACCCGTGTTGCCAGGAGCGCCTGAGTAGACACGCGCGACATCCGGTCGAGCGCCGCCAGTCGAGACTGCATTTCCGATCGATCCGATGTAGATGTGGATGGGCACCTGGCCCGTTGTGTCACGATCCCATGCCCAGCCCGTCACCCGAACCGTATTCGTGCCGACGGTGACGGTGTCCAGAACGCCGATGGGCGGCGCCCCCGCGCATTCACCGCGATACACCGTCGTATCGCAGAGATTCGCTTGTGCCTGCCAGACGATCGAGGTACGAGCGTTGGTGGTCACCGGCCGCGACGCGGTGATGCCGATGTCGTACCCCGTATCGGCCTTCAACCAGATTCGGTATTCTCGACCGTTGGCTCGGACGACGTAGAAGGGTTTGGGTAGCGGAGTGACGTAGTTGGGGCGAGCAGGGTCGTAGGTGCCCCCGCGCCAACCCGTCGAGCCCTGCGCATTCGCTGGATTCACGTACCAGCAGGTGAGCCCGGTTCCGAGTCCGACCACATCGCAGGTGCGCTGTTGCATGCCACCGAAGCGGTCGACGCCGAAGTCCTGCGCGGTATTGAGACTTCCTGCGGTCACGAGTTGCTGGTAGCGAGTCTCACAGTTGGACGACGCGCCGGAACTGCAGCCGAACCATGGGCCCCACGCATACTGGCGGCGAAGCTCCGGCGTCGCCAGACGACTGTCGGGAGCATTGCACCACCGATAAGCGATGGTTGCTGCGGCAGTGTTCGCCGCCGTCACGGAGTCGATGGCATCCGCAGCCGTCATGTCCCAACCGCCAGCGGAGTCGAATTGCCACAATCCAATGCCGGGGCTGAAGAACGCATTCACATACGCGCCCGTTGTCTGACCGAAGGCGAAGAGGTTCGAATTCAACGACCACACCGACACGTTGTCCCATCGCGACAGTGCCATCGGCGACGGAACCGGGCCACCGGCCTCGAAGTAGGTCGGCACCATCATCATCGCCGCGAGTTCGACCGAGCTGAGTCCGCAGGTCGAGTACGGACCGCTCGAAGTGGTGCGATCTGCAGCGTCACGGATCGCGTCCAATGGCCCCTTGCCATAACTCAAACCCGAGGTGGGCGGATCGAGGAGCTGCGGTAGGCAACCCGCCGAGACGAGTGCAGTGAAAAGAGCCCCGACGATGGCGACAACAACTCGGACGCGCCGACGCCGACGAGGCGTTTCGTCACGGCCAGCGATCGGGGATGTATCGGCGGTTTCAGGCAACACCACAAGCACCTCAAGAGGACCGTGCGAACACGGGTCTCCGCCCACAAAAACCCTACCAGCAAGGCCTTGTGAATCGACGCCGCCCGATCACAGCGACCCGAGAACTCCCGGCACCAGGCCCTCCGCGGCCCCGAAAGTGCCCGCTCGGGGAAACGGAATCAGATCTCCAGTGGCTCGTGCTCGATGGCTTCGACGAGGCCGGAAACCCCGGCGTCGACCATCCGACCGCGCTGGCGCACGACGCCGATGGCCATCACGACCGTGGTCGCCACCGACCCCATGAGGAATCCGATATCGACCCGCGCCTCGAGACCGGAGATCACCGCCATCAACGCAACACAGACGGCGACTCCGACACCCCACGCGATGGCGACGAGGTGATGACCGCCGAGCGCCATGAGCGCCTGAGCGAGGGTCAACGCGATGATGAACACCCCACTTCCAGCGGCGAGCAGTCCCAAACCGCCGGCGTCCATGGTGAAGTCCTTGAACAAGATCTTCCCAACGGTCGGACCGAGCACGAACGCCCCAGCGGTCCCGATCACTGCGACACCGATGACGAGAACGAGCAACTTCTGCAGTCCGGCGCGGAATTCATCGTGCTCACCGGCGCCGGCGAGGCCCGCGAGTTTCGGCAGGAGCGTTCCTTGAATGGCCTGGAACGCCAACACCGGAATGCGGGCGATGAAGAACGCCGAGGCGAAGCCAGCCACGATGAGTTCGTCGGCTGGGGTTGCGAGGATGTTCACTCCCAAGAGGGAGGAATAGGCGAGCGCCTGCATGAGGACCGAGCCCGCGAGCAACCAACCGAGATTGGCGGAGAGTTCCTTCATCGGCGCGTCGGGACCGGGTCGGAGGATTCCTCGCTGACCACGAAGTGAAATGGGCAGAGCGATGAGCGGCGCGATTCCGATGCACAGTGCGTAGAGGCCGGCGGTGCCGACCCCGGCGGCGGAAAGGCCGATGGCCATGATCAACCGAGCGGTGGCGTCGATCGCAAGCACTTCGCCATAGGGTCGGAACTTCCCTTCGCCGGCGAGCACGCCTTTGATCAAACTGAGCAGAAAGAACGAGACGAGGCTGATGCACAAGGCGATCGTGAACGTCTGGTCGCCGCGGTAGATCTCCTTGCCGAGGATCGGCGCCACTCCGATCGCCGCCACGACCAGCACCAACGTGATGATCGATCCGAGGATCGCCGCCTTCACGACGAGCGGCTTGCTCCCCTCCCCCTGTGCTCGTCGATGCGAAATCGCGCGCCCGACTTCCTGTTCGATCGGAAGGAAGAAACCGGGACCCACCACGAAGATCACGGCCCAGAACGCCGAGAACGCCGCCTTGGGGGCGGTGTCGAGCGAGTTCAACGTGACGATGACGAAGATGTAGGCCGTTACCGCAGAAATGACGATGCCGACCCCGACCGATCCAGTACCGGCGGGAACCGCGCCCTTCACCTTCGACGCACCACGAGCGAGTTTCTGCTTCATCGCAGGACGAGAGCTCCTGTTGATGGACAACGCATGTCGACAGTCTCGCACGGAGGTCCGCGCCCGTTGATGACTCCCCCGGGCGACGTGACCGCGGGCCTACGAATGAGCGTTCTGGGCGACGACCATCTGAGCGAAGGATCCTTGCGACCATTGACCACGCTCGTAGAAGTCGGTGGAGAGGACGTTGTAGCCCGCCTCCGCGAGCGACTCCACCATCTGGGGCATCGTGGGAAGCACCTCAGCCACGATGAACTCCCGCAGCGAACCATGCTGGGAACCGTTGCGCCAGTCCCGGTACCAATTGGCGATCCCGGTCTCGCGCG
>CAZMJK010000163.1:0-4433 GCA_964566555.1 uncultured Bifidobacterium sp.
ACGGTGACCGACGATCGAGTGCGAGTCGCCGAACTCCTCGGTCGGGAACCCATGGGAGAGTTCGAGGTCGTCGTCCGACGCGTCGACGGTGACCCCGTGGTCCTTCGCAATGCACCGCTGCTTCCCGACGGTACGCCGATGCCGACGTTGTATTGGCTGTGTGATCCGTCGCTTCGATCAGCGATCGGGACGATCGAATCCGATGGCGGTGTTCGTGTGGCCGAGCAAGAACTCGGTCTCGACGTGATCGAACGTGCTCATCGCGCGTACGCGCTCGAGCGCGAACGTCTGATGCCCCCCGGCCACGAAGGCCCGGCTCCCTACGGTGGTGTGGGAGGTACGAGGGCGGGACTGAAGTGTCTCCACGCCCACTATGCCCATTGGCTGGCTGGGGGAGAGGATGCCGTCGGTGAGTGGACGAACCGGCAGTTGATCGAACGTGGCCTGCTCCCCGATGGTGTTCCTGATCGGGTGGAGCCGTGAGCGCGCCGGTCGCCGCGATCGATTGCGGGACCAATTCGGTTCGACTGCTCATCACTGCTGATGGTCGAACCCAGATCGAACGCTTGATGCGCATCACGAGACTGGGGCAGGGGGTCGATGCCACTGGTCGCCTCGACCCGGAGGCGATCGAACGCACGCTCGATGTCCTGCGTGAGTACCGCGAGGTGATCGATCGACACGGTGTCGAGCGGATTCGGATGACTGCGACCTCAGCGGCTCGGGATGCGGCCAACCGCGATGACTTCTTCTCTGCGGTTCACGAGATCCTTGGGGTCATGCCGGAAGTGATCTCCGGTATCGAGGAAGGAAGATTGTCCTTCCTGGGCGCGACGGCGGATCTCGATCCCGATCAAGGGCCGTTCCTCGTTTGCGATATCGGTGGAGGTTCCACCGAGTTCGTTTTCGGAACGACCGATGCCGAAACGACCATCTCCGTCGATATGGGATGTGTTCGCATCACCGAGGCGTGGCTCCATCACGACCCACCGACAGCAGAAGAGCTTTCGCAGGCGCTTTCGGTGATCGATATCCATCTCGACGATGTCGTTCGGGAACTTCCTCAACTCGGTCAGGCCCGAACGTTCGTCGGGTTGGCTGGAACGGTGAGCAACACGGCATCGGTGGAACTTGGACTCGCCGACTACGACCGCGACCAGATTCATCATCTTGTCCTCTCACGAGCAGCGATCGAAGACGTGTTCAGAACGTTGGCGACCGAATCGGTACAGGAGCGCAAGGAGAATCCGGGACTCGAACCGGAGCGAGCCGATGTGATCGTCGGGGGGCTCTGTGTTCTCGTCGCGATCCTGCGGAGGTTCGGCATCTCCGAATGTCTGGTCTCGGAATCGGACATCCTCGATGGCATAGCGATGTCGCTCCTGCACGAAGCTTGACGATGGACTCGTGCGTGCTCTCGCGGGGCGGAAGGGCACTGTGGGGCGGTCGCTAGGATCGTCGTGTGACCACCCTGTTCGGACGACGCGTGCTCCTTCGTCCCCTCGTGGCGGCGGATTTCCCCGCCTGGCGTGAGGTGCGCCGCCGTAATGCGGAGTGGCTCACGAAATGGGAACCCACGCGTCCCCCTGGCGCTCCGGATGTCATCGAGGATCGGGAGGCGTTCACGGTTCGGTGCAATGCGCGTCAGCGCGAGCGGCAACTCGGATCGGGCTACGGGTTCGGGATCTTCGTCGATGGCGAGTTCTCCGGCGAGATCAATCTGTCATCGGTCCAGCGCGGACCGTTCCAGAGCGCCAGCATCGGGTACTGGATGGATGAGGCCAATGCCGGGCGCGGGTACACCCCAGAGGCAGTCGTCGTCCTCGCCAAGTACTGCTTCGAGGATCTGCGGCTGCATCGTCTCGAGATCGCCATCGTCCCCCGCAACACCGCGAGTCGACGAGTGGTGGAGAAGCTCAGTCTGCGCGAGGAGGGGATCGCGAAGGGTTTCCTCGAGATCAACGGGACATGGGAGGACCACGTTCGGTACGGGATCACGTCCGAGGAGTGGCTCGAACGCGGTGCCGACTTATGTGATGCGTGGCTCTCATGAGTGATGGTGCGAACGTCGAGGTGCCGGCGAAACGAGAGGGCGCGTTCGTCGCCTTCCGCTACCGCAATTTTCGGTGGATGTGGAGTGCATCACTGCTCTCGAGCAGCGGCTCGTGGCTGCAGATGGTCGCAGTCCCGTATGTGATCTACACGATCACCGGAAGCGGAGCCTGGCTCGGTTTCGCCGGATTCCTCGGCTATGCCCCCATGGTGATCACCGGCCCGTACGCCGGTTCGGTGGCCGATCGCTTCGATCGACGAAAAGTGCTCATCATCGGCGGTGTTATTCAGGCGGCGATCACCTTCGCGCTCTGGATCACCTGGGTGGAGGGTGTTCGTAACGTCGGATTCTTCCTCCTCATCCTGACCCTCGGGGCATTCGCCGGTGGATTCACCGTCGCCGCGTGGCAGTCCTTCGTGACCGAATTGGTGCCGCGCGAACACCTTCTCAATGCCGTCACCCTGAATTCCGCGCAGTTCAACGCGGCAAGAGCATTCGGCCCGGCACTCGGAGGTGTCGTCCTCGCCACACTGGGTGCGAGTTGGTGCTTCTTCATCAATGCCGTGTCATTCCTGGCCATGGTCGTTGGTCTGCTCGCGGTTTCGGTGGCGCCAGTCGTGCGGGAAGTGATCGCAGGAAAGCCTCGACCGATTGCGGAGATGCGCGACGCGGTGCGGTACGTGAGAAACGTCCCCGGCATCGTGACCTGCCTGATCGTCGTGTTCTCGTTGGGGCTGCTCGGCGGACCGCTGTTCAATCTGCTCGTCGTCTTCGCCACCGACGTCTACGGGATCGGCGATGGCGCCTACGGTCTCCTGGCCGGTTGTCTCGGAATCGGCGCGATCGTGGTTGCGCCGATCGTGGCGGGACGGGGTGGACGGGCCCGACGCAGTCGGGTTCTGACGGTGGCCATGGTCGCCTACGGCTCGGCGTTACTCGCCCTCGGCGCGGCGCCGATCGCGCTCGTCGGTGGCGGTGCTCTTCTTGTGGCCGGCGCCGGCTATCTCGGTATCACCGCAAGTTTGAACACCACGGTGCAACTCCAGGTGGCCGAGGAGATGCGAGGGCGAACGATGGCCCTGTACTTAATGGTGCTCACCGCGGCGGTCCCCCTTGGCGCGCTCATCCAGGGTTGGCTCGTGGACATCATCGGCGTGCAGTGGACGGTGGCCGGTGCCGGTGCGTCGTTCCTCACCGTCTTCATGGTGCTGCGATTCGTGTTCAATCGGCTCGTGACGATGGATGCTGTCGACCATGCGTTCACCGTGTCGGACGCGCTGCATATCGCCGAGGCGGAAGCAACCGAGGCGGCGATCGACCCCATCTGAGTGTCATCAATGCGTTCCACCGTCGTGGAACGGAGCGTTGCCTCAGTCGTCCTCGAAACGATCGTTCTCCTCGTCCATCTGGCCGAGGTACGTACGCCCGGGCGCGCATCCGTCGAGCGCGGGGCACCAGCGGCATCCCCAGCTCGGTCGGAGCTCCGGGGCTCGGGTGCCGACGGAAAGTTCATGGAGTTTCCGAATGCCGTCGGCGGTGCGAGCAACAGCGGCATGGAGCACCGCCTCGGTCATCGTCTCGGCCTGAATCGTGCCGGCATCGAGGTAGTACGACGCGGCGAGTCGAGGTGGTGTCCCGAGACGGAGCGTTTCCAGCAGTGCGTAGAGGCGCAGATCTTCGCGATGTGTGGGAGACATCGCCCCGGTCTTGAAGTCGATGATGACCTTTCCGGCGGTGAGGCCGTCGGCGCGACCCAAGGTGAGGTCGGATCGTCCCGAGATGACGATTCGATGATCGAGCAGTTCGGCGCGCATCCTCGCTTCGGTCACTGGTGACCAACTGGCCTTCAGTGGTGGAAAGCATTCGAGAAACGTTGCGACTCGCTCGTTGGCGAACGCCCGCACCTCGGCGCGATCGGTTTCCGAGCAGGTGGCGAGCCATTCGGCGATCGATTCGTCGGAGCGTTCGAGTCGATCCATGGCCTCATCGACCAACTCGAGCGGGATCGGACGCCTCCGTTGATGCATCGAGAGTTCGATCGCCTTGTGGGCAATCGTTCCGCGGGCCAGCGGCGGACTCCATGCGAAGGGACGTTCCTTCTCCGCGAGATATCGGAGTTCGCAGCCATGGACCATGGCGAGCCCGTGCTTGTTCACGAACATGGGTGCGTCAGGGCCGATCTCGGCGACAAGGTCTCGCAGCGCGTCATCCAGATCGGCTCGCAGGTTGGTCTTGAGTGAGGGGGAGAAGGTGGGGCGTTCGTCAGGCGACGCGCCGAGAAGATCGAGGACTACCTGCTGGGCGGGGTTGAGGGCGTCCTCGGTCACGAAGCGATGGTACGGACTCCACGGCTCGCGATGGTGCAACTCGCCTCACGCGG
>CAZMJK010000164.1:0-4420 GCA_964566555.1 uncultured Bifidobacterium sp.
ATCTCGTCGTTCACCGACGAATCCTTTTCGATGTACGTATCCGAAGCCGGCATATAGGCCTCGGGTTGGTAGTAGTCGTAATACGAGACGAAATACTCGACTCGATTCTCGGGGAAGAATTCTCGGAACTCGTTCGCCAACTGGGCGGCCAACGACTTGTTGGGGGCCATGACCAACGTCGGTCGCTGCAACTTCTCGATCGTCCACGCGATGGTCGCGCTCTTACCCGATCCGGTGATGCCGAGCAGCGTCTGGAAGCGGTTCCCCGCCTCGATGCTCGCCGTCAGTTGCTCGATCGCCCTCGGCTGGTCACCGGCGGGTTCGAAGTCCGAGACGAGTCGAAAGGGCGGCATCGGGCGAGTCTACGAAGTGTGGAACCCAGTGCTACCGAGGCCGAAGGCATGGCCGTCTAACCTTGCCCGGACGGCCCGGGACCCTGGAAGAGGAACGAAACACATGCGCGACGCTTTGGGTTCAGTGCAATCGGTCTTGGTGCTCGGCGGAAACTCGGAGATCGCCCTCGCCATCGTGGATCGGCTGGTGGCCGGTCGATGCAAGAAGGTGCTTCTCGGCGTTCGATCTCCCGGCTCGGCCGCCACCTCCGTCGCTCGCCTGCGCGCCGCGGGTGTCGACGCCGACACGATCGTCTTCGATGCCCTTGATCCCGCGTCACACGCCAAGGTGATCGATTCGGCGGTCGAGCGAATCGGCGACCTGGATATGGTCATCCTCGCCTTCGGCATCCTCGACGGCCATCAGGAGATCGACACCGATCCCCTGTTCGCAGCACAGGTCATCCAGACGAACTTCGTCGGCGCCGTCTCCGTCGGACTGGCCGCTGCGAATCGATTGCGCACGCAGGGCCACGGCATTCTGCTGTCGATCTCCTCGGTGGCCGGAGTTCGCGCCCGTGCCGAGAACATGATCTACGCGTCGTCCAAAGCGGGCATGGACGCATTCAGCCAAGCGCTGGGCGACGCGCTCATCGGTACCGGTGCGAGGTGCGTCGTGGTCCGCCCCGGATTCGTCCACACCCAGATGACCGAAGGAATGAAGCCGGCGCCGTTCGCGACGACACCGGACAAGATCGCCGACACCGTGATCGCCGGCCTCCAGAAGAACAAGGAACTCATCTGGGCCCCGTCGATCATGATGCCGGTGTTCCTGACGATGAAGCACCTCCCGCGCTTCGTATGGCGGAAGGTCAGCGCGTCCTGAGATGACGACAGCCTCACCGCGCCCATCGCTGTTGCGCGGAGTCGTACGCGAACTCCGACCGAAGCAATGGATCAAGAACGTCCTGGTCTTCGCCGCGCCTGTCGCCGCCGGGCTCTTCGACAATCGCGACACGGACTTTCGTGCCCTCGGCGCGTTCGCCTGCTTCTGCGCGGCTGCGAGTGCGACCTACTTGTTGAACGACGCCATGGACATCGAGTCCGATCGGAGACACCCGGTCAAACGCTTGCGCCCCATCGCCGCTGGGATCGTCCCGGTGACACTGGCCTACGTCCTCGCGGCCATCCTGCTCGTCGCCGCAATCGGGGGCTCGTTCCTCATCCGTCGAGACTTCGGCTTCACGATCATCGCCTATCTCGCCCTCACGACGCTCTATTCCCTCTGGCTCAAGCAACTCCCGATTCTCGACATCGTGGCCGTCGCTGCCGGATTCGTCCTCCGCGCCATCGGTGGCGCGACCGCCACGGCTCTCCCGATCTCGGAATGGTTCTTCATCGTCACGAGTTTCGGCGCGCTGTTCATGGTCACCGGCAAACGAGCCGGGGAACGATCGGAGCTCGGCGAGGAAGCTGCGGCGATACGACCCTCCTTGGCCGCCTACACACCTCAGTACCTCAACTACCTCAAGGCCGTGTTCTCGGCGGGAACGGTGATCACCTACTGCCTGTGGGCCTTCGCATCGGCGCAGGAATCCACCGACGGCTCCGTGCTCTTCCAATTGTCGATCGTCCCCTTCGCCATCGCGATCCTCCGCTACGCACTCCTCCTCGAACAAGGGAAGGGCGCCGAACCCGAGAACCTCGTGCTGTCGGACCGAACGCTTCTGGTTGCCGGCGCCATCTGGGCCGTGATCTACATGTGGGCCGTCTATGCATCCTGAGCCCGCCGCCGTTCGCAGCGTTCCCTCTCCCACCGAGATCACGGGCTGGGGTCGCACCGCTCCGTCAGGGGCCGACCTGCGTCGACCGACCTCGCCGATCGAACTGCGACGAGCCCTTCCCACGCACTCCGAACGCGGGCTCATCGCCCGCGGCCTCGGTCGCAGTTATGGAGATGCTGCGCAGAACGCCGGCGGAACCGTCATCGACACGATCGACGTCGCCGCGTTCACGATCCACGAGTCGAACCCGGCCGAGGACTTCGTCCGCGTCACCGCCGATGCCGGCGCGTCCATCGATCGACTCCTCCACGCGCTCGTCCCGCAGGGACTGTTCGTACCGGTCACTCCTGGCACGCGGTACGTCACCGTCGGAGGTGCCATCGCCGCTGACATCCACGGCAAGAACCATCACCTCAAGGGGTCGTGGTGCGATCACGTCGAATCACTGCGACTGCAACTCGCCGACGGGTCCGTCGTCGGGATCGGTCCCGACCGAGATCCCGAACTCTTCTGGGCCACCGCTGGCGGTATGGGACTGACCGGCGTCGTCCTCGATGCGACCTTCAGGTGTCCCCGTATCGGGTCGAGTCGATTGATCGTCGACACCGACCGAGCATCCGATCTCGACACCGTGTGCGACCTGATGCGCAGCGGCGATCATCTCTACGACTATTCCGTCGCGTGGATCGACCTCATGGCGACGGGTTCGACCATGGGTCGCTCCGTTCTCACCCGGGGTCGCTTCGCCACCGCCGAAGAGGCCGCCCCTGCGGTAGGTGCGGATCGTTTCGCGTACAAGGCGGGCGAGCTCGTGAGTGCCCCACCGTTCGTCCCCTCGGGCCTGCTCAACAAGTTGACCGTGCGCGCGTTCAACGAACTGTGGTTTCGCAAGGCCCCTCTCGAACGACGCGACGAACTGCAGACGATCCCAACGTTCTTCCACCCACTCGACATGGTGCGGGGCTGGAATCGGATCTACGGACCGGCTGGATTCCTCCAGTGGCAGTTCGTGATCCCCTTCGATGCGACGAGCACACTCACCACGATCGTGGAGGAGTTGAGCAACTCCGGATGCACGTCGTTCCTCGCCGTGCTCAAGACCTTCGGTGAGGGCAACGCCGCTCCCCTCTCGTTCCCCACTGCCGGATGGACGCTCGCCCTCGATATTCCCACTGGCGTCGCCGGGCTCGGTCCGCTGCTCGATCGCCTCGACGACCTCGTCGTCGATGTCGGTGGCCGCATCTACCTCGCGAAGGACAGTCGTGTGCGTCCGGAACTCCTTCCGGCCATGTACCCCCGCCTCGATGAATGGCGAGCGGTTCGAGAGCGAGTCGACCCCAACCGTCGAATGATGAGCGATCTCGCCCGACGACTCGGACTCTGACTCAGTTTCTTTCTCAGGCCCTGTCGGTCCGCTTCGCCACGATCCAGTCCCAACACTCGTCGATGCGCTGCATCAGTTCGTCGTGCGTGCCGTCGTTCGGCACCACGAACGCGGCGACGGCCCGACGCTCCTCCCGCGTCGCCTGCAACTTCATTCGAGCCCGAGCGTCATCGGCATTGAACCCTCGGAACTCGACGAGGCGCTGCACGGCGATCTCCGGATCGGTGTCGACCACGATGATCCCTTCCGTCTCGTACGCCTTCGATTCGACGAGCAGTGGCACGTCGAGGATCACGACATTGTCGGTGGAGCGCTGCGCTTCGATGCGGGCGTCGATCTCCTCCCCGACCTTCGGGTGAACGATTGCGTTCAACGCCTTGAGTTGTTCGGGGTCGTTGAAGACGATGTCGGCGACCGCCTGTCGATCGAGCGTCCCATCGCCGTTGAGGATCCCCTCGCCGAAGTGCTCGACCATCGCCGCCAGCACTGCGCCACCCGGGGACTGGAGTTCGCGGACCACGAGGTCGGCGTCGATCACGATCGCACCACGGCGGGCCAGTTCGGCCGACACCGTGGATTTCCCCGAGCCGATTCCACCGGTAAGTCCAAGAAGAAGCATCGCCGGAACGTACCAGAGGTCATCTCCACGATTTTCCGCGCTTTTCGCTCACACTTCCGCGATTCGTGCCGATAGAGATCTCATGACAAACACCACGATGCCCCCCAACCGCACCGGCCTCACCGATTGGCGAGGTTTCCCCATCACCGTCACCCGACGGGAGGAAGAAGTGCTTCAGGCCTTCTGCGATGGCTGTTCGACTCCCGAGGTGGCGTCACGGCTCTACCTCTCCCAGAAGACCGTGAAGAACCACCTCGCGTCGATCTACCAGAAGCTCGACGCCCGCGATCGAACCCAAGCC
>CAZMJK010000165.1:0-4400 GCA_964566555.1 uncultured Bifidobacterium sp.
TCAGGCCATCTACGACAAGATCAAGGGCTCGGCGGTGAACCCCGTGCTGCGCGAAGGCAACTCCGATCGCCGCGCGCCGCTGTCGGTGAAGAACTACGCGAAGTCGCATCCCCACTCGATGGGGGCATGGTCCTCCGACTCGAAGACGCACGTGTCCACCATGGGGACCAACGACTTCTTCTCGAATGAGAAGTCGGTGACCTTCGAGAACGCCGACACGCTCAAGATCGAACTCATCGGTGCCGACGGCCAAGTGAAGGTGCTGAAGGAGTCGCTGCCGGTCCTCGCTGGTGAGATCGTCGACGGCACATTCATGAGCGCCAAGGCACTCGACGCGTTCCTTGCAGAACAACTCGCCGATGCCAAGGCCCAGAACGCCGACTGGACGCCCGCAACGTTCATCACGACCCGATCATCTTCGGTCATGCCGTCAACGCCTATTTCGGCGACATCTTCACGAAGCACCCCGCCGCATTCGAAGGACTCGGCGTCAATGTCAACGACGGTATGGCCGATGTGCTGTCCCGCATCGAATCGCTCAGCGACACGCAGCAGACCTCGATCGAGGCCGATATCGCCATCGCCATGGCGACCGGCCCCGAACTCGCGATGGTCGATTCCGATCGCGGCATCACCAATCTGCATGTGCCGAGCGATGTCATCGTCGACGCGTCGATGCCGGCCATGATCCGCGACTCGGGGAAGATGTGGAATCCGGAGGGCGAACGCCAGGACTGCAAGGCCGTCATCCCCGATTCCTCCTACGCCGGTGTGTATGCCGCCGTCATCGCCGATTGCAAGGCCAACGGCGCGTTCGACCCCAGCACGATGGGCACCGTTCCCAACGTCGGCCTCATGGCCCAGAAGGCCGAAGAGTACGGGTCTCACGACAAGACCTTCGAGATTCCGTTCGACGGCACGGTGCGCGTCACCAACAGCGCCGGCGCTGCGCTCATCGAGCACGCCGTTGAGGCAGGCGACATCTGGCGGGCGTGTCAGACCAAGGACGCACCGATCCGCGATTGGGTGAAACTGGCCGTCTCCCGTTCCCGCCTGTCGAAGACCCCTGCAGTCTTCTGGCTCGACGAGAACCGTGCCCATGACGCGCAGATCATCGCGAAGGTCAAGCAGTACCTCCCTGAGCACGACACCACCGGGCTCAGCATCGAGATCATGGCGCCCGAAGCGGCGTGCACGCATTCACTCGCTCGTGCGCGCAAGGGCGAGGACACCATTTCGGTCACTGGCAACGTCCTGCGCGATTACCTCACCGATCTGTTCCCCATCATGGAGCTCGGGACGAGCGCAAAGATGCTCTCCATCGTTCCGTTGATGAACGGTGGTGGCCTTTTCGAGACCGGCGCTGGCGGTTCTGCTCCGAAACACGTGCAGCAATTCGTGAAGGAGAACCACCTCCGTTGGGATTCGCTGGGCGAATTCCTCGCGCTGGCGGCATCACTCGAGCATCTCGCACAGGTGTCGAACAACGCCACGGCACAGGTACTCGCCGACACCCTTGACCGTGCGACCGGATCCGTGCTCAACGAGAACCGTTCGCCATCACGCAAGGTGAACGAACTCGACAATCGCGGTAGCCACTTCTTCCTTGCGCTCTATTGGGCACAGGAACTGGCCAAGCAGACCGACGACGCCGCACTCGCGGCGAAATTCTCACCCATCGCCGAGGCTCTCGCTTCCAAGCAGGCGGAAATCGTCGAGGAACTCAACGTTGTCCAGGGCAAGCCCGTCGACATCGGCGGCTACTACTTCCCCGACGATGACAAAGTCATCGCCGCGATGCGCCCCAGCGCAACGTTCAACGCGATCATCGACTCCATCTGATTTCGGCGACCTCGTTTCGCCTCATCCCGAACGAGTCGTGATCGACTCGAATTAGCAGAAATGAAATACGTGTATTCTGCTACGTATGGTTGAGAACGCTCCGACGCCGACGACTCCCTTCGCCCCGCTGCAGGGGATCCGGATCATCGAGGTTTCCCTGCTCGGGGCGGCGGCGGTGACGACCTCCTTGGCCGACCTCGGTGCCGAGATCATCAAGGTCGAACCGCCGGGCGGTGACTACGGCCGCGTGATGACCTGGCCGATCGTGGAGGGCGACTCGTTGCTCTTCCTCCACTGCAATCGGGGGAAGCGATCCATCGTCCTCGACCTTCGGGCCGACGACGGTGTCGACCTCTTCAAACAGTTGGTCGCCACCGCCGATGTGGTGGTCGAAGCGATGAGGCCCGGCGCTCTTGAACGGCGGGGCTTGGGCTACGACGTGCTGCGCGAGATCAATCCCCGCATCGTGCACCTCTCCATGAGCGGCTATGGCGCAACCGGCCCGTATCGCAATCTCCCCAGTCACGGAATCGCTTTCGACGCGTGGGCGGGCATCGTCGAACCCGAATGTGATGACGAGGGCCGCTGCACCATCCCGCCGCATGTGTCGATCGGTCTGAACGCTGCTCCCCTCTTCGCGGGACTCGGCATCCTCGCTGGTGTCATCGCTGCACGCGAAACGGGTATCGGCTCCTCGATGGACATCGGCCAAGCCGAAGCAGCCGCAGCATTCGACTGGTTGCGAATCGAGACATGGCGCGCCTACGAGCGACCTGACACCGAAGTGACGGGGAACGCGAGTGACAACTTCGAGCGTCGCGAACCGGGTACGGCGGGAATGGTCGACGGCGTTCGCTACCAGTTCTACGAAACCTCCGACAGCCACATCCTCTTCATGGCCTCGGAACAGGAGTTCTGGAGGAACTTCTGCGAAGGAACCGGTCGCAACGATCTCTTCGAACGCTGGCCCGGCGAAACCTACGCCGATCACGCGGTTGGCAACGAGGAACTCCGAGGCGAACTGATCGCCCTGTTCCAAACCGCCACCACACAGGAATGGGTCGAATTCGGCGACCGTCAGAACACGGCGATCGCCCCGGCGAACACGTCGAAGTCGCTCCCCCGTGATCCTCATTTCGCGGAACGAACCGATTGGCTTTCCGCGCAGACGCACGGGGCCGACATGTTGCCGTTCCCGATCACCCTCGCCGACCGCCGTCTCCCCGAGCCCGGTCGGGCGCCGTCGGCGGGTCAACACACCCGGGAGATCCTTCGTGAGGTCCTCGATCAGAGTGACGAGGACATCGACCGGCTGTTCGCCTCCGGCGTCGTCGAGTGACTCGTCCGCGACCGCGGATCTAGGCCCGACGTCGCTTCGGCTTCTCGAGCCGGCCGAGCGTCACCAGCAACTCCCCCACCGTGTGATCGCGTTCGAGTGGGTGACGAAGCGGAATATCACCGTGGACCTCGTAGCGATTTCGGCGACCTTCCTTGATGCGGGTGATGTAGCCGGCGTCGACGAGGTCGCCGATGATCGCCTGCGCCGACCGCTCGGTGATTCCGACGAGTTCGGCGACATCACGGGTCCGCAGGTCAGGATCGCCGGCGAGACACACCAGCACATGGCCGTGATTGGTGAAAAAGGTCCACTGCGGCTTCTCCACTCCACTCATCGCTGCTCCCTTCTACGTCGCCGAATTCCGGAAAAAGTCAGCATAGACCGGCGCCGACCTTCCGCTGCGCCGGCCGAACTCGCCCCGAAGTGACCGGCTAGGAAAAATCTACGAACCCGAGTACGTGTTTTTTGATTCGCCTGATACAGTTCACCCCTGAAGGGGAGTATCCCTCAACGAGGTGGTCGTCACCACGGATCGCAAGATCCCGGCGCCTCGGCTCATCGAGCGGGAGAGACCTTCGAAACGAAGTCCACTTCGATTCGAAAGGTTGATGCCATGAGCACCATTGATATTCCCCGTTCCTCCACTCCCGTCGCCCACCCTGCCGACGTTGCTGCCCGACTCGATCGACTCGTGTCGGAACGAACGGTGCCCGCCGAGTTCTTGGAGACCGCGCACGCTCGTCTCGAGCAGATCGCATTGCGCTGGCAGGAAGGGACCGAGTGGAACGAAATGTCGTGGGCGACCTACCTCGAACGCGTCGCTCGCGTCGCCAGCGGACTGACCACGCTCGGCGTGGGCCCTGGCGATCGCATCGTGATGCTGCTGCCCAACTGCCCCGAATTCCACATCCTCGACATGGCCACCATGTCGATCGGAGCGACGCCGATCTCGTTGTACTCGACTGCTTCAGCCGAACAGATCGATCACATCGTGAAGGATTCGAACGCGTTCCTGGCGATCGCGTTCGACGACGACGGCGCCCAACGGTTGTGGACCGCGCCCGCCGTCCGCGACGCGAACCTTCAGATCGTGGTGGTGCAGGCCGGGGCAAGCGCAACCCATCACCTGTCCCTGGCCCAACTCGAGGCCTCCGATCCCATCGACCTCGACGCATGTGTGGCCGAGCTCGATCCCAATGCCGAAGCCACCGTCATCTAC
>CAZMJK010000166.1:0-4386 GCA_964566555.1 uncultured Bifidobacterium sp.
CGTAGATGCCTTCCCACTTGTGGTTGATCTCGTAGGCGAAACGCCGACGACCCCAACGATCGGTCTTCTTGACCTGGCCACCGTCGGCTTCAACGAGCTTGTTGACGTTGGCGAGCATCGCGTTGACTGCGGTGTCTTCGACGTCACCGTCGAAAATGATCATGAGTTCATACGCTCGCATGAGCGCATCACCTCCCTCTGGATCCGGGCCGCCGAGCGGGAACCGGAGCCCCGAACGCTCAGGGCAGGGCTTCAATTGGAGTGCGAACCCTACCGGAGGGGACCCCGAATCCCCAAGAGCGGTTCGACCCCTTCAGCAACCCTTCCCCAGCGAGAGGGTGGCACCAGGCCCGATTCCCCAGTCCTGGAGCCGTCCCTGCGCCATTTCGAGGGCCATCGTGATGGGCCGTGGAGGTGCGTACTCGGGACAGGTCCCGCCATCGGGAGGGCAGGGGGACATGTCGGTGACCCCGGCGACCATGCCATTCGAATCGACCCAGGCGATGGAAAGGGGCAGCACCGTGTCCTTCATCCAGAACGCTCCCGATGTCGCCTGGTCGAACACGAACACCATCGCCTCACCACCTCCGATGGACGGATCGGTGACCTGCATCAGCCCCCGCTGGCGCTCGATCTCGGAATCAGCGAGCCAGACGCAGTGCTCCTCGATAGATCCGTCGACA
The DNA here is from genome assembly GCA_964566555.1 of uncultured Bifidobacterium sp. Taxonomy (GTDB): domain Bacteria; phylum Actinomycetota; class Acidimicrobiia; order Acidimicrobiales; family Acidimicrobilacustridaceae; genus Acidimicrobilacustris. The sequence goes on from CAZMJK010000166.1 coordinate 684, forward strand.
TGGCGGATCTGGAGCGTCACCTTGGAGAAACCGCGGGAACGCAACGACTGCTCGGCGATCGCAACCGCCTGCTGGTTCGATCGTTCGGTCGATGAGACTCCCGAACCACAACCGGTGGCGAGGAGAACGGCCGAGACGAGGACGACAGCGACACGAACCATGTGTCGCGCCATCACGTCAGACCGGTGAGATCGGCGTGCCGTAGAGACCGAGCGTTTCGGCCGTTCGCGCTTCGAGTGAATAGCTCTCGGCCGCCGAGGGGAATCGCCCCGTCCGAACATCGTCGGCGTAGGCACCGAGTGCACGGACGCCGTCGGCTCCGAGATCGGCGTACCGACGAACGAATTTCGGGAGCACTCGATCCTCGATGCCGAGCACGTCGTGGTACACGAGCACTTGGCCATCGCAGCCGGCACCGGCCCCGATCCCCACTGTGGGAACGTCGATGGCCTCGGTGATCATCCGACCCACTTCATCGGGAACACCCTCGATCACGATGGAGAAACATCCTGCGTGCGCGAGTGCCTTCGCGTCCTCCACGAGTGCCAGCGCCGCTTCGTGCTTTCGGCCCTGCACCTTGAACCCGCCCATGGCGTTGACCGATTGCGGGGTGAGTCCGATATGTCCCATCACGGGGATCTCGGCATCGATCAGGGCCTCGATCATGGGAAGGCGCTTGCGGCCACCCTCGAGTTTGACGGCCTGCGCGCCGGCGCGGATCAGTGCGGCGCCGTTCGTCACGGTGTCGGCCACCGACACGTGGTAGCTCATCCAGGGCATATCGGCGACGATCAACGATGCCGGCTTCGCGCGAGCAACGGCGGCGGTGTGATGCGCCATATCGGCGACGGTGACCTGCAGGGTGTCGTCGTAGCCGAGGACGACCATGGCCACGGAATCGCCGACGAGGATCATGTCGATGCCGGCGGCATCGGCCATGCGCGCACCGGGTGCGTCATAGGCGGTGACCATCACCAACGGCACATCGCCGCGTCGAACTTTGCGACCCTGCACCGACGGAACGGTGATTCGTGCGCTCATCTTGCGTCTCCTGACCGTCCAGTGCCCCTCGGCTACCGGCGGATGTCCGAAACGCTATCGGCCCGACACCCTCACCACAAAGATGGGGGGACTAATTCGGGGAAGGCGGCGGAGCGGTGGTCGTGGTCGTCGACACCGTGGTGGAAGTGGTGGAACTCGTCGAGGTGGAACTCGTCGAGCTCGTGGACGAGGAACTGGTCGACGAACTGGAACTCGAACTGCTCGAGGAACTCGACGACGAGGAGGTCGAACCCTGATTGGTGCCGTCATCGGTCGGGTAGGGGTACGGGCACGAGGAGAGGCCCTTGGTCGCCACCGACATGTACTTGCGCCAGATCGTGGCCGGGAACGAACCACCGGTCACCGACATCCCGTGCACCGATTTCATGAAGGTGCCGTCGGGATACCCCACCCACACGGCGGTCGTGAGCTTGCAGGTGAAGCCCACGAACCAGGCATCGCGATAGTTCTCGGTCGTCCCCGTCTTCCCGGCGGCAGGTTGCGAGATCCGAGCGCCGGTGCCGGTGCCTCCCTCGACGACCTGATTGAGGATGTAGTTCACCTTCGCCGCCGCCTTGGCATCGAGGACCCGCTTGCGCACGACCTTGTTCTCGAACAGCACGTTGCCCTTCGCGTCGGTCACCTTCACGACGGGCGTGGGCTTGATGTGCTCCCCGTTATCGGCCAGCGTCGAATACGCGGACGCCATGTCATAGACCGACACCTCGCTGGTTCCGAGCGTGAGGGCGGGCACGGCCTTCAATGAACTCGTGATCCCCATCTGCTTCGCGAGATCGGCGACGTTGCGCGGGCCGACATCCATCATCAACTGCGCGTAGGCCGTATTCGAGGAGCGCATCGTCGCCGCGATCAGGTCGAGTTGACCGAGGCCCGCATCGGCGTAATTGCCCACACTCCAATCGCGCCCACCGTCCGCCTTCGGTATCGAGATCCGCGACGGCGCGTTGTACGACTTCGACATCGGGAAGTTCTGATTCATCGCCTCAGCCAGCGTGAACGCCTTGAACGAGGATCCCGCCTGCCGACCGGCGCCGCCGCCTTCGGCCCCGACGGCCAGGTTGACCTTCGAGTACTTGCCGGTGCCGTTGAAGTCGAGTCCGCCGATCATCGCGCGGACCGCACCGACGTCATCGATCGAGACGAGTGCCGCGGCAGGATCGTTGGGTTGATTCAAGGTCGAGGTCACCGCATTGGCCGCGGCACCCTGGTCCTCCATGTCGAGGGTCGTGTACACACGAAGTCCACCCCCGTAGACCTGCGCGTCGGTGAAACCACCCTCGGTGATGAGCCAGTGCCGCACGTAGTCGATGAAGTACTCGGTGCCCCATTCGGGATGGGCCACGGTGCCGTAGTTGTTCTGCGTGCTGCGCACGAGAACGTCACTCCAATCGTTGGCCTTCGCCGCGGTCGCGTCCGCCTCGGTGATTGCACCGGTGACGACCATCGCGTCGAGCACCGATGCCCGTCGTTCGATCGCGGTCTGGCGACTCCGCGCCGCTTTCGGATCGTTCTCCGGCAACCTCGCATCGGCGGTCTCGGGCGAACGAATGAGCCCGGCAAGGTACGCCGCCTGCGGAAGGGTCAACTGATCGAGGTTCGTTCCGAAATAGACCCTCGAGGCCGCTTCGATCCCGTACGCGCCGCGACCGAGATAGATCGTGTTGAGATACCGCGTGAGGATCTCCTGCTTGGGGAGTTCGCGTTCCACCTTCACCGCGAGCGCCGCTTCCTTGATCTTGCGGGTCAGCGTCCGTTCCTGGGTGAGATAGACGTTCTTCACGTACTGCTGGGTGATCGTCGAACCACCTTGGGAGACGCCACCGGCGCGCACATTGGTCCACACCGCGCGCAGGATGCCCGCGGGATCGACACCGCCATGCTCGAAGAAGGTGCGGTCCTCTGCGGCGAGGACGGCGTCCACCATTACCTGCGGGATCTCCTCCCAGCTCACCGAGATCCGATTCACCCCACCCGAGAGTTGCGCGATCGAGTTGTCGGCATTGCATCCCGAGGTGATATCGGACGCACACATGAACGTCGTCTGGAGCAGGGGCGGGTCCTTGTCCGGCAGGGGGACCTGGGTGAACAGGTAACCGGCGCCGCCGAGCAGCAGGACGCCCACCAACCCGACCGCGAAGAACGCTCGTCGCCAGCGCCAAAAGATGCTGCGACGAACGCCGTCGGGCCCGGTCGCACGGGCCCTGCGCGTCGAACGACGACCTGAAGCGGAGGTTCCGCGAGCAGAGGGGGGCATAGAAGAAGGGAGTTACGCCGAGCGAGCCGGCGTCAACAAGAAGGTACGAGCCAAATGGTTCCAATGGCACGCGGGGCACACTTCGACCACATAACAGGCGAAGTCACCTTCCTTCGAACGCTTGGTGAAGGCCCGGAGCTCCTTCGCCGTCGTGATACAGCGCCCGAATGCGGGCAGGCGAGGCCCGAAGACGTACGAGACGAGCACCAGTTTCTCGTCCGCACAGATCGGACACGATTCCGATGTGGGCTGACCGACCTCACGGGCCGCCCGAACCAGTTCGGGGTGGGCATCACAGACCTCATGCTGGGCGAGACGCCCCTTCTTGAACTCGGAGATGAGGTGTTGGCGCGCGAGGCGGTAGTCAATCTCGCCGCCTTTGCCACT
>CAZMJK010000167.1:0-4381 GCA_964566555.1 uncultured Bifidobacterium sp.
ACCATGTACGGCCGTCGGGTCGACGATCCGCGTGCTTGTCGAAGGCGAGGGATGATGGCCTCGATGACCTATGTGAGTACACGGGGGACGGCGCCGGAGCTCTCGTTCGCAGACGTCCTCCTCGAGGGTTTGGCGCTCGACGGTGGGCTCTATGTGCCGGCGCGTTGGCCTTCGCTCACGGTCGGTGACTTCGAACGCTTCGAGTCGATGTCGTACGCCGAGATCGCGGTCGAGGTGATGTGGCCGTTCGTCGAGAATTCCATCGACCGAGATGCATTTCGCTCGATCGTGGTCGAGGCCTATGCCTCGTTCGCCGTCGATGCTGTGGTTCCGTTGGTGGAGTTGGGCAACAACCTCTGGCTCGCCGAGTTGTTCCACGGCCCCACCTTGGCATTCAAGGACATTGCGCTGCAGTTGGTGGGCCGGCTGTTCGATCACGAACTGACCCGTCGAGGCGAGAAGGTCACGATCGTCGGCGCCACCTCGGGCGATACGGGATCCGCGGCGATCGAGGCGCTTCGAGATCGTGCGACCGCCGAGGTGTTCATCCTGCACCCGGCGGGCCGGGTGTCGGATGTGCAACGGCGTCAGATGACGACGGTGAACGCGCCGAACGTGCACAACATCGCTGTCGAAGGGACGTTCGACGATTGCCAGGACATTGTCAAGGCGCTCTTCGCCGATGACTCCTTCCGCGAGTCCCGGCATCTCTCGGCAGTCAATTCGATCAATTGGGCCCGGGTCATGGCGCAGGTCGTGTACTACGTGACGAGTGCCGTGCGTCTCGCAGGTCCCGGACGGCCGATCGCGTTCTCGGTTCCCACCGGAAACTTCGGGAACGTGTTCGCCGGATACGGGGCCCAGCGCATGGGCACTCCCATCTCGCAGTTCGTCGTCGCGTCGAATCGCAACGACATCCTCACGCAGTTCCTGACCACCGGGTCGATGACGATCGGCGATGTCCATCCGACGTTGAGTCCGAGCATGGACATCCAGGTGTCATCGAACCTCGAGCGATTGCTGTTCGAGATCCATGGTCGTGACGGGGCGGCAATCGCCGACCTCATGGCTCGTTTCCGGGCCGAGGGCACCGTGTCGGTCGATGCTGAGCGGCTCGGGCTTCTCGCCGACCATTGGTCGGCGGCCAGAGTCGACGACGCGGCGACGACGGCAACGATCGCGGCGCTCTATGAGCGTTCCGGGATGTTGATCGATCCGCATACCGCCGTCGGTGTCGCGGCCGCTGAGCGGGTGCGAGCCGATGAGTCGGTGCCCATGGTCGTCCTCTCCACCGCTCATCCTGCGAAGTTCCCCGATGCGGTCGAGGCGGCGACTGGTGTCCGCCCTGCCCTTCCTGCGCACCTCGCCGATCTGTTCGATCGGACTGAGCGGTTCGAGGTCGTGGCCAATGACTACGTCGCCGTGCGCTCCATGATCGAGTCCACTCTCGACCAGTAGGAATCGCAGTCATCGAATCGAGCGGCCCGATCGACGGAGCGCCCGCGGATTCGGGCAGACTGTGGTCCTGATGAAATACGTGGTCTGCGTTCCCGATGGTTGTGCCGATGAGCCGCTCGAGGCGCTCGGTGGTCGTACGCCGATGCAGGTGGCCCACACCCCTGTGCTCGATGGCCTGGCGGCGCGTTCGACGCTCGGGCGCGCCGCGGTGATCCCGCCCGGACTTCCCCCAGGTTCAGACGTCGGCAACATGTCGATCTTCGGGTACGACCCCGCGAGGTACCACACCGGTCGTGCTCCAATCGAGGCCGCGGCTCTCGGTCTCAAGCTCCGCCCCGATCAGGTCGCCTACCGATGCAACCTCTCCACCATCGGCGACGACGGCACGATGGTGGATTTCGCGGGCGGACATCCTTCGACCGAACGGGCAGCAGCGGCGATCGAGGCGTTGCACAAGACGTTCGTGGACGAGGGCATCGAGTTTCACCGTGGTGTGCAGTACCGCCACATCATGGTCGCCCCGGCCGATTGGGCCGACGCCGACTGCGCACCACCGCATGACCTCACCGGTAAGCCGTTGGTCTGGCCCACGGGCGCGGCGGCGAACAAGTTGCAGCGAGTCATGGATGCATCGCGTGACGTTCTCGCCGGATTCGATCTCGACGCCAACACCGTGTGGCTGTGGGGCCAGGGATTTCAGCCGCAGATGCCGTCGTTCGAGAGCCTCTACGGTCTCAAGGCCGGGCTCGTGACCGCCGTGGACCTCGTGCGCGGTCTCGGTGTCCTCACCGATATCGAGGTTGTCGAACTCGATACGGCCACAGGTTGGTATGACACCGATTACGAGGGGAAGCGCGATTGTGCGATCGACGGACTCGACGACGGACTCGATCTGTTCATCATCCACGTCGAAGCCTCCGATGAAGCCGGTCATGCTGGTGATGTCGAGGAGAAGGTCCGTGCGCTCGAGAATTGGGACGCTCGTGTCCTCGCCGGACTCGTCGACTCCTTCGACGCGAAGGGGCCTTGGCGCATGCTGATGCTTCCTGATCACGCGACGCCGTTGGCCCTTCGCACCCACACCTCCGAACCGGTGCCCTTCTTGTTGTTCGATTCGACGGTCGATGGGGAAGGTGGCACCTACACCGAGGCCGGTGTCGCCGATCGTCCGGTGGTCCCGGGCCATGAACTCATGGGGCAGTTGGTGGCCCGCTGACCCGCTTGGTCGCATCACCGACCACCGCTACGCTGACGACGTCGTGTGTGACCGCTTCGGCAGGTCCTCCGTCTCCCCGTCGTCCGACGGAACGTTCACTCGTCCGAGTGGATGACCCTCCCTTCACACTTCCTGTGATCACGGCTCTCGTTCGCCGTCGTCTTCCCGTGCCGGACTCCTGCGTCTGGAGAAATCGAGAATCCAATGACCGAAAAGGATCAACGCGCCACCCTCGAGGCGAAGGATCGCGACGAACTGCTCACGATCGCCTCGACCCTCGGAGGGAAACCGGGATCTCGCGCCAAGAAGGCCGACGTCATCGACATGATCCTCGGACTCATCGCCGAGTCCGAGCCGGCGCCGGCCAAGCCCCGGCGGGGTCGGCCCCCGAAGGCCGCCGCCGAAGAGACCCCGACGGAAAGCGATGTGGTCGAGGACGGCGATGGCGATGGCGACGCCGAAGGTCGAGAGGCGACCTCGAGTGAGGACAGTGCCGAGGAGTCGGAGGACAGCGGCGCATCCGAGTCGTCGACGGCGGCTCCCTCGGCCGATGGTGACGGCGAGTTCGACGGCGAGGGTGGCGGTCGTCGCCGTCGCCGCCGTGGCCGCGACCGGGGCGGCGAGCGTTTCGATGCTCGGGCCGATGAGCCGTGGTCGGGCGAACCGGTCGAGGTCTCCGGTGTCCTCGATCTTCGCGACGAGGGCTACGGCTTCATCCGTGTGAGTGGGTACCTGCCGACCCGCGACGATGTGTACGTCTCGGTGAAGCAGACCCGTCAGTTCTCCCTTCGTCGCGGTGACGTGATCACCGGAACCAGTCGACCGGCGGCTCGGAACGAGAAGAACCCGGCGCTCCTGCGCATCGACACCGTCAACGGGGCCACCCCTGACGAAGCGCGCGATCGGCGCCGATTCGATGATCTCACCCCGTTGTTCCCCGACGAGCGCCTCACGCTCTCGTCACGAGACGAGCCATACAACATGACGACGCGCATCATCGATCTGCTCTCGCCGATCGGAAAGGGTCAGCGCTCGTTGATCGTCGCTCCGCCGAAAGCAGGCAAGACCACGGTCATGAAGGCCATCGCCAAGTCGATCTCCGAGTACAACCCCGGAGTCCATCTCATGGTGCTCCTCGTCGATGAGCGACCGGAAGAGGTGACCGACATGCGTCGATCGGTCGACGGGGAGGTCATCGCCTCGACCTTCGACCGTCCCGCCGAGGAGCACATCTCGGTCGCCGAACTCGTGCTCGAACGGGCCAAGCGTCTCGTCGAAGAGGGTCGCGACGTCGTCATCGTCCTCGACGGCATCACCCGTCTCGCTCGCGCCTACAACCTGGCGGTGCCGACGACCGGCCGCGTGATGTCCGGTGGCATCGACACCGGAGCGCTGTATCCGCCGAAGCGGTTCTTCGGCGCGGCCCGGAACCTCGAGGAGGGCGGATCGCTCACGGTCATCGCCAGTGCGCTGGTGGAGACCGGTTCGAAGATGGACGACGTGATCTTCGAGGAATTCAAGGGCACCGGGAACATGGAGTTGCGCCTGGATCGTCGACTGGCCGAGCGCCGTCTCTATCCGGCCATCAACGTGGACGCCTCGTCGACTCGTCACGAGGAACTCCTCTACGACGCGAAACAACTCAAGCAGGTCCACAAACTTCGCCGGGTCCTGGCCGGTCTGGCCGAGGGCGGGAGCACTGGACCG
>CAZMJK010000168.1:0-2285 GCA_964566555.1 uncultured Bifidobacterium sp.
CCCCTCACCTTCCGGGCCACAAGATGTCGGGGAATTACAGCAGAGTAATTCCACCTGTGTCAACGATTCCGGAGAATCGAGTCTGACGTGGGAGTTCGAGTGGTTGGGTGCGCTGCGACACGAGCGCCAGGTAGAGCGGGTCACGCGGATCTCGCCCTAGGAGCCGCCCTGCCAACCGAGAACGAACAGAACGATGCACCACCGTCCGTCGCACGCGCCGCAGCACTGCACCCGGGTGCACCGTACGACTCATGGCTGTGGGTTGGAAGAGGAACAACCCTGTGTATTTGCGGTGGATTGTCGGTGGACGGCCGGTGGATTTAGGTGGAGTTCTCCACAGTTGTCCACAGTCGAGGACGCTGACGGGGAGCCCCTCCCCCTAACGTGACCCCGTGGATCAGTTGCTGCCGACCCTCGAGACCGCTGTCGACCCCATCACCCTGGTGGCCGCCGACCGTCGTCCCGTCCCGGCCGATCGCCCCTGGACGCTGGTGAACATGGTGGCGAGCATCGACGGCGCCATCGAGGTCGAAGGGCGATCGGGAGGACTCGGCAGCCCCGCCGACAAGGAGATGTTCCATGCGTTGCGGGAAGTGCCCGATGTCATCCTCGCCGGGGCCGGAACGGTGCGTGCCGAGAACTACGGACCGGTACAGCTCGACGAGGCAGCGCAAGCGCGTCGCATCGCACGCGGCCAGCGGCCGCTGCCTCGGCTCGCCGTGGTCACCGCCCGCGCCCACCTCGACCCGAGGTCGCGATTGTTCAGCGATCCGACGCAGCGCCCGCTCATCATCACGAGTGCACACGCGCCATCCGAGGCCGTCGACCGGTTACGCGATGTCGCCGACATCGTCATCGCCGGATCGACGCAGGTGGCGTTGCGCGATGCGTTCGCGCAGCTCCGACACGGTGGGGCGAACGTCGTGTTGTGCGAGGGCGGGCCGACACTGAACGACCACCTGTTGGCCGCCGATCTCGTCGATGAGTGGTGTCAGACGATCGCGCCGGTACTCACGGGCGGGAATGCCGCTCGAGGCGCCCATGGAACATCAACGGGGGTCACCGTGAACCTCCCGCTCGTTCGGATCCTGCACGAAGACGGTGTGCTGTTGTTGCGCTATGCGCGCGCGTCGTGACGTTTGGGTTCGGTCGCTTTCGTCAACAACGTGATCTCGCGCTGGAAATCCGCAGCATCATCGAAACCCTTGTACACACTCGCAAATCGCATGTAGGCGACGTGATCGAGATCTCGCAGGTGCTCCAGTACCGCGAACCCGATCTGTTCACTGGTGAGTTCCGGACCCAACAACCGGAGTTCGTCGGCGATGGCCGCCGCCGTCAGATGGATCGTCTCGTCCTCGATGGGACGTCCCTTGGCCGCCGACGCGATCCCCTCTTGAATCTTCGCCTGTTCGAACGGCACCCGATCACCTGAGCGTTTGACCACCACCATCGGCACGAGCTCGAGCCGTTCGAAGGTGGTGAAACGGGCACCGCACTTCAGGCATTCCCGTCGACGCCGGATCGCCTCACCGTCGTCGGACTGACGCGAGTCGACGACCTTGTCGTCCAAGTGGGCACACGTCGGGCAACGCACAGGACGAAACTACAGCGCACCCCTCTGCTGGTGGTGCCGCGTCAGGAAGTTTCCGTCAGTCGATGAGACCACTCACATCGATGTGCTGACCGCGGGTGACACTCGTGCCACCGACTCGTTCGATGAGGCGGTCGACGAGTTGACGCAGATCGCCGCGCGGTTGCAGTCGACGGGCGATCGACCAGAGCGAGTCGCCGGGTTGCACGATGAGTTCGACCGGCGCCTCGGCCGTTGTCGCCGCGGGCGGGTCGACGACAACGGCCGGGCCGGTGGTGTCGGCGGACGACGCCGGCGAGACCGCAGCAGCATCGGCACCGAGGAAGGGAAGGACGCCCATCGCCGCGAACGCCACGAGGGCGGCGAGACCGAGACCGGCGAGCAGGATGCGCACGGGACGGCGACGGACCTGCGCCGCGTGCGGGGCGGGTTCGGTCACGAGCCGCAGGTGACGCGCCGGACGCAGGTCGTGGCGGTCGGCGCGAGCCTCGGCCCGGTTCCACGGAGCGACCGGAATGGACCGGTCGAGGAGGGCCCCGGCCACTTCGGCGTGGGAGGCGGCTCCGGTCGGGAGGGCGGTGGACGGAGTGGGGTTCATGGATGTGTGATTCAGGGCGGGGGGGTTCAGGATTGCAGCCATGAGGGAAGTCTCCACAAGGGGTGTGACAGTGGGGTGGGTCAAGGGGGGAAA
>CAZMJK010000168.1:2295-3080 GCA_964566555.1 uncultured Bifidobacterium sp.
TCAAGGTCTGTTCGAACGGGTGCTTGCTTCGGGGGGTCTCGAGTGGATAGGGTCGTACACAGGTTCGACGGAGTTCCTCCCCCGAACCGCCGTTCCACCGCCGTTCCACCGCAGCCCACCGGCCGCGGACCACCTCACCGGGAGCCCTCCATGAGCACTGATCGCCTCACCCCCCGCCAGCAGCAGATCCTCGACGTCATCGACCAGCACCTCAACGAGCGGGGCTACCCGCCGTCGGTGCGGGAGATCGGCCAGGCCGTCGGGCTCACCTCACCCTCGAGTGTGCAGAACCATCTCAATCGACTGAACGAGCTCGGCTACCTCCGCCGCGACCCAACCAAGCCGCGGGCCATGGAGGTCCGGTACGACCCCAACTCGGGTGCCTCGGGCGAACGGCGTCCGTTCCGTCATGTGCCCCTCGGGGGCGATGTGGCCGCCGGCACCGACGTGCTGGCGGAACAGAACGTGGAAGAGATCATGCCGGTGCCCACCGACCTGTGCGGTGACGGTGAACTGTTCATGCTCCGGGTCCGCGGCGATTCGATGATCGACGCCGGCATCTTCGATGGCGACTACATCGTGGCGAAAGCCGGCGCCAACGTCGCCAAGGGCGACATCGTCGTGGTGGGCATCCCCGGCGACGAAGCCACCGTCAAGACCTGGACGCGCTCGGGCGACACCGTGACCCTCCTCCCGGCCAACGCCCGACTGTCCCCGATGGAGTTCCACTCCTCCGAGGTCACGGTCTACGGCAAAGTCGTCACCGTGATGCGCAAACTCTGAAC
>CAZMJK010000168.1:3090-4379 GCA_964566555.1 uncultured Bifidobacterium sp.
TCGGCCACGCGCTCGAGGGGTGCACGATCGAGGAACTCGTCGGCGGTGTGGGCGATCGTGCTGTCGCCGGGACCGAAGTTCACCGCCGGAACACCGTGTGCCGCGAAACGGGCCACATCGGTCCACCCCAGTTTCGCCGACACGGTGCCGCCGCTGCGATCCACCAGTGCAGCAAGAAGTGGGTGCGTGAGCCCCGGCGCCGCGGCGTTGGCGATGTCGAGGATCTCGATCTCATCGCCCTTCTCGAGGAAGGGCGCGAACACTTCGAGCACGTGCTGCTCGGCATCGAGCGGTGATCGATCGGGGGTGAAGCGGAAGTTGACCGTGATGCTCGCCGCATCGGGAACCACATTGCCACCCGAGCCACCATCGATCGTCACCGCCTGCAGCGCTTCCCGGAACTGACACCCATCGATGATCGGCGAACGCGGTTCATAGGCCGTGAGCGCGCCGAGCACTCCGGACAGTCGGTGCACTGCGTTCCGGCCCATCCATGGGCGCGCCGTATGAGCCCGCGCCCCTTTGAGCTGCACGCGCAAGCGCAGGGTTCCTTGGCACCCGGCCTCGATCTGCGCGTCCGTCGGTTCCCCGAGGATGGCGACGTCGCCCTCGAGGAGGTCTGGTCGGGCTTCGAACAGTTCGCCGAGTCCGCTCTCCGCGCTGGCGATCTCCTCACGGGCGTAGAACACGTAGGTGAGGTCGACGGCGGGCTCGGTGAGCGTCCCCGCCAGATGCAACATGACCGCCAGACCGCCCTTCATGTCCGCCGACCCGACACCGAAGAGCCGGTCGCCCTCGAGTCGGGCCGACGCGTTGCCCGCCGCGGGGACGGTGTCGGTGTGGCCGGCGAGGATCACCCGTTGCGAACGGGCGAGCGACGTGCGGGCGACGAGGTTGTCGCCGACACGAGTCACCTCGAGATGGGAGTGACGACGAAGTTCGGTCTCGAGTTGCTCGACCAATGGGCCCTCGGCGCGACTCGGCGACGCGATATCGACGAGCGCGGCGGTGCGGGCCAGCAGATCGGACCCACCATCGATCGTCATGATCAGGTGGCTGCGCCGTGATCGCGCAGCACGTCGTTGAGCGCGGCCTTGTCGTGACGTTCGCCCTCGTTCAGTCGCTTGAGCACCAACACGCAGGGGAGGCCGAACTCGCCGCCGGGGAACGTACGTGGCCGCGTGGCCGAGACCGCGACACTCCACGGCGGCACGACGCCGCGACTGAGTTCCTGGCCAGTTTCGGCATCAATGACAGGAATCGATGCGGTGAGGATGCAACCGGCGCCG
>CAZMJK010000169.1:0-4377 GCA_964566555.1 uncultured Bifidobacterium sp.
GAATCGTGACCGTCGACATCGCGGTCGAACTGCATGAAGACGAGGTTCCAGATCTCGAGGAACCGTTCGTCACTGCCCGAGGCCGGTCCACCGTCCGGACCGTAGGCCGGACCCTTGTCGACGTAGATCTCCGAACACGGGCCGCACGGTCCGGGAGGGCCCCCGGGAGGTCCCCACCAGTTATCGGCATCGAGGAACTGGATGCGATCGGGGTGGACCCCGACCTCATCCCGCCAGATCTCCGCCGCTTCCTGATCGGTGAGATGACAGGTCACCCAGAGCAACTCGGGGTCGATGCCGAACAGGTTCGTCACCATGTCCCACGCCATCGGGATGGCTTCATGCTTGAAGTAATCCCCGAAGGAGAAGTTCCCGAGCATCTCGAAGAACGAGAGGTGGCGCGCATCGCGACCGACTTCTTCGAGGTCGGAATCCTTGCCTCCGGCGCGCACACACTTCTGGACCGTCGTGGCGCGAGTGAACGGCGGTTGCTGCTCGCCGAGGAAGTAGGGCTTGAACGGCACCATCCCGGCAACGGTGAAGAGGAGGTCGGGATCGTGGGGAATGAGACTCGCCGAAGGAACGACGGTGTGATCGCGGGCCTCGAAGAACGAGGTGAACGCTCGACGCAACTCGTTCGCAGTCATCGGTGTCATGGTTGCGTCAGCCTAACGACTGCGCCGACGGGGACCCGCGTCAGTTGGTCGACCCCTCCGACGACCAGCCATTCGATTCGCCGCCGGCCTCACCATCGGACTCTCCTCGAGTCGGCGGCACCTCGTCGTAGTCGACCGGACCGAGGATCGTGAAACCCTCGCCGTCGTCGACGAATCTCGGCTGTGGTGGTTGTGGTGGAGCGGGAGCGACCGTCCCCGGATCGATCGGCGCCGGTCGATCTCGCATCGAGTGGCGTTTCGAGATCGCCAATTCGATCGCCACACCGACGATCAACCCAACCACGATGACGAGGACGGCGACGGCCACTCCGAAAGCATAGCCAGAGACTTGAACGAGAATTCTTCAGATGAGGTGATGGCAGTGGTCCACCAAGTCAGAGGCCGGCCCGATCGAGTTGCTGTCGAAGGAGATCCTCGGCCTGCCTTCGAGTCTGACGGGTGAGGTGGGCGCTCGTTCGGAGGTCGCCCACGAGATCGGCGCCGCGATCGATGGCCACCCTCACACCGGTGTCGGCGAGTTCCGCCGCTCGGACCGCGGCATCGGCCACGTTCTCGGGCACGTGGCGCCGGGCGAGATCGCGGGCGCGGAGGTACCCGACCACCGTGCCCGCCACACCGACCGCCGTCCCGACGGTGAACCAGGTGACCCGCTTGAACATCAACCCGCCCGACGTTCGCGTCGCGAGGTCACCACTCGGGCCGATCGCGAACGACGGGAACCCGAACGCGACCCGGCATCGATGGCGCGAGGCGACGCGTCGTCGATGGCGTCGACCTCCGCCAGACGACGGGCGTTCTTGTCGGTCGCCACGGAGATCGATGCGAGCTTCACGAGAGGATTCCGCATCACCAACCAGGCCAGCCTCGAGGTCGCCTCAACCCGCGCGCCCACGGTCTCCGCGGTATCGAGAAGGGAGTCGACCCGTTCGATCTCGCCGTTGGCGAGTGCCACCGTCGCTCGCAGTTCGGCAACCGCCGACAGCGTTTCCACCCTGAGATCCTCGACGGTGGTTCGGAGCGAACGCAGGGTCGTGATGAGCGACTGCACGGCCATGGCGACGACCACCAGCCCCACGATGGCGACGACGATCAGCACCACCGACACGCCGCTCATGACCGCGACTCCTCTGGGTGATTCGTGCGACTGACCATGCGATGACGGACCTCGGCTTCGGCCCCATGGGGGGATGGCTCGTAGTACACCCGGCCCTCGAGTTCCGCTGACCGGTACTGCTGATCGACCCAACCTTCGGGATGGTCATGAGGGTAGTCGTAGCCCTGTCCGTGACCGAGGCTTTTGGCGCCCTTGTAGTGCCCATCACGAAGATGGTTGGGCACCGCTCCCCCCGCTCGTTCGCGCACATCGGACTGTGCCCTTCCTAGGGCGACGGTGACTCGATTCGATTTCGGCGCGATCGCCAGATACGTCACGGCATGCGCAAGGTTCAGTTGTGCCTCGGGTAGTCCCACGAACTCCACGGCCCGTGCGGCAGCGTCGGCGACGAGCAACGCGTTCGAATCGGCCATGCCGATGTCCTCACTCGCAAGGATCACCAATCTGCGAGCGATGAATCGGGCGTCCTCACCGGCCTCGATCATCTGGGCCAACCAGTAGAGACCAGCATCGACGTCCGAGCCACGGATCGACTTGATGAAGGCGGAGATGACGTCGTAGTGGTCATCTCGTCCGTAGCGCAGCGCCTTCGTACCCAGCGCCGCCTCGACGTCGAGCACCGACACCCGGGGCAGTTCGTCGACGATCGCACCGGACCCATCCCGCAGAGGTTCAGGGTGTTCACGAGCGAGTGCGATGGCAACCTCGAGACTCGTCAACACGTGTCGACCATCGCCGTTGGAGCGATCGATGAGGAGCAGACGCGCGTCATCGTCGATCGTGGCACCCTCCGCCGCGAGGCCGCGATCGACCAGGGTGGCGCAGGCCTCGGCCGAGAGGAGTTCCAGTCGAAACAGCGTCGATCGACTGAGCAAGGGAGGGTTGACCTCGAAGAACGGGTTCTCGGTCGTCGCTCCGATCAGGACCAGCAGCCCGCTCTCGACCGACGGAAGCAACGCATCCTGCTGCGACTTCGAGAATCGATGGACCTCATCGAGGAAGAGGATCGTGCCTTGACCGCGCATGGCCAGACGTTCCTGGGCGTTCGCCGCCACTTCGCGTACGTCCTTGACCGATGCGCTCACCGCGGAGAGCTGCTCGAACGCCTTCGCTGTCGATCGCGCGATCAATTGCGAGATCGTGGTCTTTCCCGTGCCCGGTGGCCCCCACAGGATCACCGAGGACAACCGGTCGGCGTCGATGAGCGCTCGTAGTGGCTTACCCGGACCGAGGAGGTGCTCCTGTCCGACGACATCGTCGAGACTCCGAGGACGGAGTCGAGCGGCAAGCGGAGCCTGTCGTGCCAGCCGATCCTCGGCAGCGGCGCCAAACAGATCCTCGGTCATCGCGCGAGGCTACCGGGAGCGGTCGGTGAACTCCCGGCGCCTCAGTCGTTCTTCTTCGTGGGGAGGAGACGAAGACCGAGTTCGTCGAGCTGCATCGGATCGATCGGCGTGGGCGCATGAGTGAGCGGATCCGAACCCGACTGGGTCTTGGGGAACGCGATCACCTCTCGAATGTTCTCCTCGCCGGCAAGCAGCGCGACGAGTCGATCGATTCCGAATGCGAAACCGGCATGAGGTGGTGCTCCGAACCTGAAGGCGTCGAGGAGGAAGCCGAACTTGCTCTGCGCCTCCTCGTCGGAGATGCCGAGCAGAGAGAACATGCGCTGCTGGATATCGCCACGATGGATTCGCACACTCCCCGATCCGAGTTCCCAGCCGTTGAGGACGAGGTCGTAGGCCTGCGAGCGCACGTTGAGTAGGTCGGCCGGGTTGCTCGAGTCGAGCAGCGCGACATCCTCAGCGTGAGGCATCGTGAACGGATGATGGGCCGGGACTGGATTCCCCGCATCATCGAGGGATTCGAACAATGGGAAGTCCACGACCCAGAGGAACTGCAGACCGCCCTCGGTGACCGGCGGTCGCCCGAGCTCCAATCGGAGAAGTCCGAGGACGTGGCAGACCTTCGGACGATCATCGGCGACGAGCAGCAAGAGATCACCGGTCGCGGCCCCGGTGGTGGACACGAGACCCGCGAGTTCATCGGCCGAGAGGAACTTGGCGACAGGCGAGTCGAGTTCGCCGCCATCCTTGACTCGCATCCACACGAGGCCCTTCGCTCCCCACCGCTTCGCCTTCTCAGTGAGTTCATCGAGTTTGGAGCGCGTGAACTCGGCTCCCCCTTGGACGACGATGCCCTTGACGCACTCGGCCTTGAAGGCGTTGAACTCGGTGGCGGCGAAGTTCGGTGTGAGTTCGATGAGTTCCATCCCGAAACGCGTGTCGGGTTTGTCCGACCCGAAACGCTCCTGTGCCTCGTGCCAGGTCATTCGAGGGACGTCACCCATCTCCTCACCGGTCACTTCCTTGACCGCAGCGGCAACCGCAACAGAGATGAAGGCGAGAACCTCCTCCTGCGAAACGAAACTCGCCTCGGCATCGAGCTGCATGAATTCGAATTGCCGGTCGGCGCGCAGGTCCTCGTCGCGCAGGCATCGAGCGATCTGGTAATAGCGATCGATACCGCCGACCATGCACAACTGCTTGAACAACTGTGGACTCTGCGGGAGTGCGTAGAACGAAC
>CAZMJK010000170.1:0-3945 GCA_964566555.1 uncultured Bifidobacterium sp.
AGATGTTGGGTCTGGTGGGGCTGAGTGGATTCGAGTCGCGTCGGGTGGCGTCACTCTCCGGCGGTGAGAAGCAGCGAGTTGCATTGGCCCGAACACTCGCACCCTCGCCCGGTCTGCTCCTGCTCGATGAACCGTTCGGTTCGCTCGATCGTGTGCTTCGCGATCAATTGGTGAGCGAGCTCGGTGCCCTGATCTCTCGGCTCGGGTCGACCGCCATCGTCGTGACCCATGATCGATCCGAAGCACTGGCGCTCGGAGACCGTCTTGGGGTGATCGAGGATGGTGCTCTGCGCCAGTTGGGAACCCCTCAGCAGATACAGAACGAGCCGGCCTCCGACCATGTTTCCCGGCTCCTGGGTCTGGGTGGAGCGCCTCCGGTGGACCACACTTGAGGAATGGACCTCACGGCGACCCTTGATGCCCAGTGCCGTCTGCAGGATCTTCGTCCGTGGGTCGAGGATCTCGATCGGTACCCGCAGTGGCTCTCCATCGTTCCCTCGGCAACCGTGGAGGCGGAGTGCGAGCCGCCAGCGTGGTCGGTCGAACTGCGGGCCAAGATCGGCCCCATCGCTCGATCGAAGCGACTGCGCATGGTTCGGACGCTCGATGATCCAGATCATCTCCGCTTCGAGCGTGTCGAACTCGACGGACGACGCCACTCGCCGTGGGTGCTCGATGTCAAACTGCACCCGATCTCGGAGGGCACTCGCCTCGAGATGGCGCTGCACTACGGCGGATCATTCGGGGCGGGACTCTTCGAGCGCTTGTTGGAACAGGAGATCGAGTCGTCGAAACGAACACTTCGATCGTTGGTGGAATGAGGGTCTGAAGGTCCCTAGCGTGTGGGCATGACGATTCGTGACGACTCCGACCTCACCGCACTCGACATCTCGTGGGACCTCGACCCACTCGTCGGCGGTGCCGGGTCCGAGGGCGTGAACCGACTACTGGATCGAGCGTCCGAGCTGACCGATGGGCTCGAATCGTGGAGGGGTCGGATCGCCGAACTCGACGCCGCCGAACTGGCCACGGCGATGCACACGATGGCCGAGATCCAAGATGCGCTTGGTCGCGCCGGATCGTGGGTGTCGCTCCGATTCGCGGTCGATACCGCCGACCCGGCTCGTGGGGCGGCGATGCAGAAGTTCCAGGAACAAGCGACGGAGATCTCCACTCGACTGATCTTCCTCGAGCTGGAATGGGCCGAGGTTCCCGAATCGCGTGCGGCACTACTCCTCGAGGCGGAGGAGCTGCGGTTCTGTCGCTACTACCTCGAATCGGCGCGGCGTTATCGGCCCCACCTACTCACCGAGAACGAGGAACGCGTGCTCGCCGAGAAGGAGGTCACCGGTGCGTCGGCTTGGAGCAGATTGTTCGATGAACTGACCTCGGCGATCGTGGTGGATCTTCCCGACGGTCCGACGAGTCTCGAGCAAGGTCTGTCACGGCTCGGTTCACCTGATCGCGACGAGCGACGGACCGCTGCGGAGGCGGTCACCGCCGCGCTCGAACCCGGACTGCGGACTCGCGCCTATGTCTTCAACACGCTGATGGCCGATAAGGGCACCGACGACCGCTTGCGGTCGTATCCGTCATGGATCGCGAGTCGAAATCTCTCGAATCAGGCGAGCGATGAATCGGTCCAAGCGCTGGTCGATGCCGTCGTCGACCGCTACGACATTCCGCAACGTTGGTATCGCCTGAAGGCACAACTCCTCGGTGTGGATCGACTCGCCGATTTCGATCGCAATGCATCGATCGCTGCCGTTGAGGAGGAGTTTTCCTGGTCGGAGGCCACGCACATCGTTCGCGACGCCTATGACTCGTTCTCAACCGAACTCTCCGGCGTGGTCGACATGTTCATCGACGAGCGGTGGATCGATGCTCCCGTTCGACCGGGCAAGCGTCCGGGCGCGTTCTGTGCCTACACCGTGCCGAGCGCGCATCCGTACCTCCTCCTCAACTGGACGAGCCGAAGGCGCGACGTGTTGACGCTCGCCCATGAACTCGGACATGGACTCCATGCCTACCTCGCTCGGGAACAAGGTGTCTTCCATCAATCGACGCCGCTCACGCTCGCCGAAACGGCATCGGTCTTCGGTGAGACCGTGACCTTCGGCCGGCTCCTCGCCGAGACCTCCGACCCCAATGCACGTCTGGCGTTGCTGGCGGAGAGTCTCGAGGGGCAGATCGCCACGGTGTTCCGTCAGATCGCGATGAATCGATTCGAAAACGCTGTCCATACCCATCGTCGTGAGGTCGGCGAATTGTCGACAGAAGACTTCGCCGATGCATGGGTGCGCACCCAGCAGGCGATGTTTGGTGAAGCGGTCGAGGTGACGGAGGGATACCGCTCGTGGTGGAGCTACATCCCTCACTTCATCGGATCACCCGGGTACGTCTACGCGTATGCCTACGGCCAACTTCTCGCGCTTGCGGTGTACGCAAGGTACGAGGTCGAGGGCGATTCGTTCGTGCCGGCGTACCTGGACCTTCTCCGCGCCGGCGGCTCGCGATCTCCCGAAGATCTCGGTCGGATTGTCGGCGTCGATCTCGCCGATCCCCGGTTCTGGGACGGGGGTTTGGCCATCATCGAAAGGCAGCTCTCCGCCGCCGAGCAAGCGGCTCGCGACGCCGGACGACTCTGAAGCGCGTCACCGCCGCTTCAGCGATGTCCGATCTCGAACGGGGTGAGGTCGGGGTCGGCCACGGCGTCGCGATAGTGAAACATCGCGTACGGGTACTGCGTCACAATCTTCCCTGAGGGGCTCTCGTAGTAGTGGCCGCAACCGGCGTGCCAGACATCCACGTTGGCGATGGCGTCCTGCAATTCGGCGTTGTAGGCGTCCATCGCTTCCCGGCGGACATCGATCCAATCGATCATTCCGGCGTCCATCTGGTTCAGGAGCTCGATGACGTAGTCCACCTCGTATTCGGCCATCTGGATGAGCGAACCCGCGTTGTTGTTGGGGCCGTAGAGCATGAAGAGATTCGGGAAGTCGGTGGTGGTGACACCGAGGTAGGCCTCGGGGCCATCGGACCACGCCTCGCCGAGCGCTCGCCCGTTGCGACCGGTGAACGGAATGCGTGCGGCGAACTTGTCGACCACGTATCCCGTTGCACAGACGATGAGATCCACCTCCCACTCGTGGCCGTCAGTCGTGACGATGCCGTTCTTGGTGATGCGTTCGATCGGTGTGGTGATGAGTTCGACGTTCGATCGGTTGAACGCGGGGTAGTAGTCGTTCGAGAACAGCGGGCGGAAGCATCCCCAGGGGACGTGGGGGGTGAGCCCCTCTCGGGTGTCGGGGTCGTCGACCACGGAGATCGCCACCGCCCCAGCCCATTCCGCTCCGCCAAGGATCTCCTTGTTGCTGAACGGCGCATTCGGTCCGATGAAGTTCATGATCGCGTCGCGATAGCCCTGCAGTGCGACGGGGTCCCGATTGAATTCCTCGATCTGCTCCGCCGGGATCGGGAAGTCCTCTTTGGGGAGCACCCATTGCGGAGAGCGTTGGAACGAGAGCAACTGGTCGGCGACCTTGGCGATTTCGGGAATGCTTTGCACGGCGCTTGCGGCACTGCCGATCACGGCAACTCGCTTTCCGTTCAGACCGAGATCGCGCGGCCAATCACCGGTGTGGATCAGGTGGCCACCGAACGAGTCACGACCGGGGATGTCAGGCCACTTGATCTCTCCGAACATTCCTTGTGCGCTGACGACCACGTCGGCGATGAGTGTCTCGCCGGTCGTCGTGGAGACGATCCACTCAGCAGTGTCGTCGTCCCACCGTGCTTCGGTGACGCCAGTGTTCAGATGGATCATCGGCCAGAGATCGAACTTGTCGACCGTCGCCTTCATGTACTCGAGGATCTCTGGCTGTGAGGCGTACGAACGCTTCCAATCGGGATTCAGATTGAACGAGAACGAGTAGGCGTGAATCA
>CAZMJK010000170.1:3955-4324 GCA_964566555.1 uncultured Bifidobacterium sp.
GGATAGCGACTGCGTTGCCATGTTCCGCCGACCTCGCCGTCGCGCTCGAGGACCTTGACGTTCGTGTAGCCGGCTTCACGGAATCGATAGGCCGAGATGATTCCTCCCGGCCCGGCACCGATCACGATGATTCGACGGTCGTTCCCGATCATTTCAAGCTCCTGCCCATGCGTGTTGCGATAGCGCTCTCCATCCTGCCCCGTTGGTGACGACGGCGTGGTCGATTGCGCAGCGGGGTGGTCAGTTGGCGGAGGAGGGGGCGGTCTGGGCTAGATTGTTGGCCCGCAGTCCGGGCACTTCGGTGCCATCGGAAAGCCACGTCGGAGTGGCGGAATTGGCATACGCGCTAGACTAAGGATCTAGTGCCCG
>CAZMJK010000171.1:0-4226 GCA_964566555.1 uncultured Bifidobacterium sp.
TTTCGGGGTTCTCACCACCACCGGGGTCGTGGGATTGACGACATTGATGCTGGAGAGGTCCCGCTGATCGACCTGGGCCATGACGGTCCGCAGGGCCTCCACCTTCGCCGCGAGGTCCGAGGGCGGGCCGATCACCACCGTGCCTTGCGGGACGAGGGTCAAGGTCAGCGAACCATCGGGAGCCGTCGCGATCGACGCGATCCGGGCCCACATGCCCGGGCTGAGGAGCGAGGCCAACTCGAGGGCACCGGTGGCCCCCTCGACCGTGGAACCGACCGGGCCGGCCTGAACCCCCGTGAGCACCATGGAAATGCCGTCCTCCGGCACGTGGGGGGCGAGGACCCGTCCCGTTGCATCGACCACCATCGGCACCCCGTCCTCACCGACGGCCAACGCCACCGGGAGCCGTTCGGTCACCTCGATCGTGACCAGACCGTCCCAGGATCTCGCCACCTTCGCGGTCGCGATGTAGGGCAGTTCCCTGATCTGCGCAGCCGACCTCGACGCATCGACCTCGAGCAGTGGCTCACCGGTCCGCACCCCCGATGCGGCCACGATGTCATCCACCGTGGTGATCACTGCTCCCTCCACCTTGATGCGGTCGATGTCGAGCAGTGGAGTCCGCGTGATGAACCACGCACCGACGATGAGTGCGGCGATGATCGCGACGACCAGCCACCATCGACCGCGGCGACGACGCTTCTCGTTCTCGACCGCGTCACGTCGCGCCGCGATGCGGGGATCGATGGAGGCTTCCGTGGTGGAGCTCTTGGCTCCTTGGCGAGCCATCAGCGAGACCCTTCGACCCGCGTCGCCCCTGCGGCACCAGCGATCTCCGGTGAGAAGCCCAGGAAGTGGGTTTCGGCATGCAGATCCACCCCGGTCACCTCGAGCACCCGAGCCCGAACGATCGCCATGAGTGACGCCACGTCGTTCGCCGATCCCGAGTCGTCGACCTGGATGAAGTTGGCGTGCTTCGTCGACACCTCCGCCGACCCCACGCGCATGCCCTTCACGCCGGCTTCGTCGAGAAGGCGGCCGGCCGAGTCGGGTCGCGGATTCACGAAGACCGAGCCGGCGTTGGCTCCCCCGGGTTGATTCTCTCGGCGCCAGCGAACGATCTCGGACAGTTCCGCTTCCGTCGCTCGACGATCACCGGGAGCGAGTTGCAGGTGGACGTTCGTGATCACCACCGACCGAGCTATGTCGGAATGACGAAAGCCGAGGCCCAGCTCATCGACCGATCGACGAAGGACCGCGCCGGTCGAGAGATCCACCGCTTCGATGCGGACCAAGGACGCCGCCATATCGGATCCGTGTCCGCCTGCGTTCATACGGACCGCACCGCCGATCGAACCGGGAACGCCGACGGCCCACTCGAAACCGGTGAGACCGGCGGCAGCGGTGCGTCGCGCCACCACCGGCAAGAGCGCGCCGCCGCCGGCCGACACCGTCGAACCATCGATCTCGATCAAGGACAACCCGTCTCCAAGGGTGATCACGAGACCTTCGAATCCCTCGTCGGCGACGAGGAGGTTCGATCCCCGGCCCAGCACCGCGAACTCGAACGTCCCCTCGGCGATCGACTGACCGAGGGTGATGAGGTCATTCGTCGATTCCGCCCGCACCCGAAGCGCCGCGTGTCCTCCCACCCGATACGTGGTGAGTTCTCCGAGCGGCGCGTTCCGTTCAACGCGATCACCGAAGTGGCGACGGAGCGGCTCGTAGACGTCATCGAGCGTCATGCGTCCGCCCTGCCGTCGAGCATGACTTGGACCTCATCGGCGAGGCGCGTGACGTCTCCTGCTCCGAGCGTCAAACACAGATCTCCGGCGCGCAGGATCGAGGCGAGAACCTCGGCCACGTCCGCACGGTCTTCGATGTACACGACTTCCTGATCGGGATGCGCCGACGCCACTGCGTCGAGTATCAGGCGGCCAGTGACTCCCTCGCGGGCCGCCTCGCCGGCGGCGTAGATCCCCGTGAGCACCAACAGGTCCGCCCCTTCGAACGCGTCGGCGTACTCCGGCCACAACGATTGGGTCCGACTGAATCGATGGGGTTGGAACACGGCGACGACTCGGCCCCACTTCCCGTCGCGTCCGGCGGAGATCGCCGCCGCGATCTCCGTTGGGAGATGTGCGTAATCGTCGACGAAGACGACTCCACCCCGTTCACCGCGAGGTTCGAATCGACGTCGAACGCCACCGAATCGCGAGAGCGCACCGACACACCCGTCGAAGCTGACTCCCAGTTCGAGCGCGAGCGCGATCACGGCACACGCATTCAATGCGTTGTGCACTCCCGGCAGTGGTAACTCGACGCGGCCCAGCGTCACACCATCGACCACCACATCGAAGGCCACACCGGCCCGTGAACTCACGAGTTCGGTGATCTGCACCGACGCGTCCTGAGCCCGGCCGTAGGTGATGGCCGAGGTTCCCTGTGCGAGCGAGGCCGTGATCGGATCGTCGGCACAGAGGACGACGGGACCTCGGGTGGAGTGGACGAAACGCTCGAATGCAACACGGAGGTTCTCGAACGTTCCGTGGTACTCGAGATGATCGGCTTCGATATTCGTGACGATGAGAGCCTCGTGGTCGATCGTGAATCCCGAGCCGTCGCTTTCGTCGGCCTCGAGTACGAACCACTCTCCATTCGACCACTGCGCATTGATTCCGAGCTGGCTGATCTCACCGCCGATGAGGAACGATGGAGAACGGTCCGACTCGAGCAGCACGAGCGTCAACATCGATGAGGTCGTGGTTTTCCCGTGCGTGCCGGCAACGGCGATCGTCCGACGCTGTGCAGCGATCATCGGGAGGAGATCCGAGCGATGCAGGATCGGGATTCCACGCGAACGCGCAACAGCGACCTCGAGGTTGTCGGTCGGAATCGCGGTCGACACGACGACGAACTCGGTCGCGGCGGGAATGTTCTCGGCGCGGTGGCCGACGCACACCTCCACACCCTCGGAACGAAGTCGATCGAGCACCGAGGATTCGACCACATCACTCCCGGACACCTGATGCCCCATGCCCGCGAGCACCGACGCGATGGCCGACATTCCCGGACCACCCACGCCCACGACGTGGATCACACGCGACCGTGAAAGCTCATCGCTTGGCATGGCGCTCCACCAGTTCGGCGACCGCATCGGCCGCTGCGGGCTGGGCCAGCGTGTGAGCAGCGACACCCATTCGCCGAAGACGGTCGGGATCATCGAGAAGCGGTTCCACCTCGGCGACGAGGCGCTCGCCGGAGAGCTCCTGATCCGGGATCAGTCGCGCCGCCCCGGCCCGCACGAGTGCCGAGGCGTTCGCGGTCTGGTGATCCCTCGGTGCCTGAGGCAACGGAACGAGTACTCCGGCCAGACCCACTTCCGCCAACTCCGCGACGGTGGTGCCACCAGCACGTCCGATCAGGAGGTCGGCCGCCGCCAACACGGTTTCCATGTGATCTTCGTAGCGCACCGCGACGTAGTCGAGTCCCGCGGGCTCCGGCAGCCGGGCCTGCACCGACTCCCAGTCCCGGGACCCAATCACATGACGGATCGAAACATCTGAACGCGTCGACCATCGGGCCACAGCGTCGAGCACGGCGTCGTTCACTCGTCGTGCACCCAGCGAACCGGTCACCACTGCGACGAGGACCCGATCAGGATCGACTCCGAGTTCGGCTCGAGCCGACCGTCGATCACGATCGCGATCGACGGCGAGCACCTCGGGGCGAACCGGATTGCCGGTCAGAATGCTCCGAGGAAGATCGGTCTCGTTGAACGGCACGGCACAGGCTTTGGCGAACCGTCCGGCAAGACGATTGGCCGCACCAGCACGAGCGTTCTGCTCCATCACCACGATGGGAACGCGCCACAGCACGGCGCCCAGCGTGCAGGCGACGCTCGCGTAGCCGCCGAGGACGAGCACGACCTGGGGTCGACGTCGACGAACGAGACCGACCCCTTTCACGATCGCCCGCAACAGACCCCAGATCGCGCCGAGGTTCTCCGATGTGAGGCGGCGCTGGATGCCACGACCCGGAAGCAACGTCACATCGAAACCCGCCTCGGGCACGAGCGTCCTTTCGAGACCGCGCGCACTCCCCACGAAATGAATCGTCGATGGCGCATGACCGCGCTCGACCAGCGCCTGCGCCACCGCAATGCCGGGGAGGACGTGACCCGCCGTACCACCGCCGACCACGAGGGCGAACGTGGCGGAATCGGC
>CAZMJK010000172.1:0-4226 GCA_964566555.1 uncultured Bifidobacterium sp.
CTCAGCAATGCCGATCTCGGTCATCGCGCGTCGGGCCTTGACCTTCCCGACGCCGGGAAGTGATTCGAGGATGGCGAGCACCTTGATCCCGGCGACGAGTTCGTCGCGCCGAGCCTGTTCGAGAACGTCACCGAACGTGAGCTCTCCAGCCTTGAGCTTGTCCTTGACCACTGCACGAGCGCGACGCGCTTCGGCTGCTTTCGCGAGCGCGGCCTGACGTTGTTCCGGAGTGAGAGCAGGAGGCTGCGGCATGCGTGAGACCCTAGCCGGTGGTCTCGGACAGGCTTTCGGGCGACCCCGTCGCATCAACCCTGCGAGGCGGCCACCTCGGTCGCAATGGCGATCGCCGCCGCGATCGGGTCGTCGGCGTGCGTCACGGCGCGACCGATCACCAGCACGTCGGCTCCCGATTCAATCGCGGAACGCGGCGTCGCCGGTCGGGCTTGGTCATCCACTCCGACGCCGATCGGTCGAATCCCGGGAACGACGGTGACCACGTCGGGAGCCAACGAGCGAACCCGTTCGAGATCGCTTGCCGCGCAGACGAGACCGCCGCATTCGGCATCGAGCACGATGCCCACGCGCTGCTCGAGCGCGCCGAGGTCGGCCGGTTCACTAGTGAGCACGGTGATGCCGAGACAGGTCGGCGCTGCGAGCCCCGCGGCCGCCGCCCCCTCGGCCACCCCTTCCACTCCGGCGCGGAGATGGTCGACACCCGCCCGAGTATGGACGGTGAGATAGGACACGCCGAGAGAACCCATCACCCGCGCCGACTTGTTCACCGTCGTCGGGATATCGAGCAACTTCAGATCAGCGAACACCGCGAAACCGTCACCGACCATCGCTTCGATGGCCTCTGGTCCAGCGGCACTGAACAACTCCAGACCCACCTTGGCCACCCCGAACCACGGGCGGAGTGATCGCGCCAGTCGTCGAGCCTCGACCACGTCGTCCACGTCGAGAGCCAGCGCCATTCGCCGGCGAATCGATTCCGGCGCACCGTCGGAGAACGCGTCGAACTCACCGGCCATGAACGACTCCGATCAACTCGTCCACCGCGACGACGCCATGGTCACGGCACCAGTGTTCGATCTCCTCTTGGACCCGGGCCACGCTGCGAGGGTCGGCGAACGACGCCGTCCCCACCTGAACCGCACACGCACCGGCCATCATCAGTTCGATGGCGTCGACACCGCGCGCCACACCCCCGACTCCGATGATGGGGATCTCGGGATGCGCCGCCGAGACGTCATGAACGGCGCGCACGGCGACCGGATGTATCGCCGGCCCCGAGAGACCGCCACCACCATTGCCGAGACGGTAGGTGCGCGTCTCGGGATCGATCGACATTCCCAGCACGGTGTTCACGAGCGTCACCGCTTCGGCTCCGGCCGCATGCGCGGCAGCCGCGATGGATGCGAGATCCGAAACATTGGGACTCAACTTCGCCCACATCGGGCGACCACACACCGACGCCGCCTGCACCGCTTCCGCGGTCGTATGAGGAGCATGCGCGAACATCCGATTGCGGTCGTGATGGTTGGGACACGACACGTTGACCTCGACCGCGACAACGCCGGAGGGCGCATCGCGGAGCAGTTCACCCGCACGCGCATAATCGTCGATGGTCGAACCCCAGATACTGGCCACAACGGTGGCACCGGTGGCGAGCACCGCGGGAAGTTCCTCTTTAAGCCAAACACGGACTCCGGGACGCTGCAGGCCGACGCTGTTGATCATCCCTGCTGGAGTCTCATGGACCCGCGGTGCGGGATTGCCCGCCCACGGTTCCGCGGACAGCGACTTCACGACCACCGCGCCCAGGGTGGAGAGGTCGACGTAGGCCGCCAACTCGTCACCGTGGCCGGCGGTTCCCGACGCCGTCATCACCGGGGACCGCAACGTGAGCGACCCCACCGAGGTGGAGAGGTCCACTCGAGTTCCCGAATGACGGCGACCACCCATCAGATCGACCCTCCACGACGGACCCCGCGGTGGTACTCCTGCAGTGGTCGCACCTCGAGCGCATGCGACTCGCGGTCGGCCATTCCGTTGACCGCGGCGAGACCCGCCGCCCCCGTGGTGAGCAGGGGCACATTGTGCTTTCCGGCGGCGGCGCGGATATGCGCGCCGTCGGCGCGTGGTCCACGACCCCTGGGTGAATTCACCACTAGGACCACGTCGCCGCTCTCGATGAGATCGACCGCATCATGCCCTTCGGGTTCGCCGAGTTTGGCCACCACGGTCGCGACCTCCACTCCGTTGCGCACGAGATGCTCGGCCGTGCCGGACGTTGCGGCGATGGTGAAGCCGAGTTCCCGGAACCGCTGCGCGGCCTTGACCCCGACTTCCTTGTCTCGGTTGGCGAGTGAGAGGAACACCGTTCCCGAAGACGGGAGATTGGTCCCCGCGGCGAGCTGGCTCTTGGCGAAGGCGAGACCGAACGTGAGATCGATCCCCATGACCTCTCCCGTCGACCGCATCTCCGGACCGAGAAGGGCGTCGGCCTCGGGAAAGCGACTGAACGGAAGCACCGCTTCCTTGACCGCGATGTGGTCACCATCGACCGGGTTGGTGAGCAGTCCCTCCGAACGAAGATCGGCCAGCGTGGCCCCGAGCATGACGCGGGCGGCGACCTTCGCCAGCGGCACACCGGTGGCCTTCGCAACGAAGGGAACCGTGCGACTCGCTCTCGGATTGGCTTCGATCACGAATACCTGACCGCTCTTCACCGCGTACTGAACGTTCAGCAAACCGACAACGCCGAGGGCATCGGCGATCCGACGGCTGTAGTCGGCAAGCACCGCCATCGTTTCCGGCGACAGCGAATACGGCGGGATGACACAGGCCGAGTCACCGGAATGCACCCCGGCCTCCTCGACGTGTTCCATGATTCCCCCGATGACGAAATCGCCGTTCGCATCGCGGATGGAGTCGACATCGACCTCGGTCGCATCCTCGAGGAATCGGTCCACCAGGACCGGTCGCTCGGCGGAGAGTCCGCCTTCGCGTCCGAGACTGCCGAAACTCGCCAGCTGCTCCATGGCCACGCGCAGTCCGTCGTCGTCGTAGACGATCTCCATCGCGCGGCCACCAAGGACGTAGCTCGGACGCACGAGCACCGGATACCCGATACGGGAGGTGATGGCGAGGGCGGCTTCGACATCGACGGCAGTACCGCCCGCCGGTTGCGGAATCTCGAGACGAGCGCACAGCGCGTTCCACAACTCGCGATCCTCGGCTGCGTCGATCGATGCCGGTGGAGTCCCGGCGATGAGTTCGACGGGAAGTGAGTTCGACAACTTGAGCGGCGTCTGACCACCGAGGGAGACGATGACGCCCTCGGGCTTCTCCGCATCGATGATGTTCATGACGTCTTCATGGGTGAGGGGCTCGAAGTACAGGCGGTCACTGGTGTCGTAATCCGTCGAGACCGTCTCCGGGTTGCAGTTGACCATGATCGTCTCGAATCCGGCATCGCGGAGCGCGAACGACGCATGGACACAGCAGTAATCGAATTCGATGCCTTGGCCGATTCGATTGGGACCCGATCCGAGGATCACCACTTTGCGACGATCGGAGTTCGCCACCTCGTCGGTGTCCTCCCAAGTCGAATAGTGATACGGCGTCGTCGCCTCGAACTCGGCGGCACAGGTATCGACGGTCTTGTAGGTGGGCACCACTCCGAGTTCGAGTCGTCGAGCGCGAATCTCGGCTTCGGGTCGGTCCCACAGCCAAGCGAGTTGCGCATCGGAGAACCCGAGCCGCTTGGCCCGACGCCACTCCCGGGTCGAGAGCGATTCGAAACCGACCTCGGTGAGATGGGCCCGTTCCTCGGTGATTGCGATCATCTGATCGAGGAACCACGGATCGACCTTCGTCGCGGCGGCGACCTCGTCGACGGACTTCCCCCGCCGCATCGCCGCTTCGAGTTGGAAGATCCGTTCGGGGGTGCCGATACACGCCTGCGCCAGGAGTTCATCGAGTGGTAGTTCGTCGTACGCGGCTTCTCCGGGATCGCAATTGAGTCCGAGCCGACCCTGTTCGAGCGATCGAAGCGCCTTCTGCAGCGATTCGGGGAACGTTCGACCGATGGCCATGACCTCACCGACCGACTGCATCTGCGTTCCGAGAACACCCGTGGTTCCGGGGAATTTCTCGAACGCCCACCGAGGGATCTTCGTCACGACGTAGTCGATGGTGGGCTCGAACGAAGCCGGGGTCAT
>CAZMJK010000173.1:0-4222 GCA_964566555.1 uncultured Bifidobacterium sp.
CACCGCAGGGAAGTGAGAGGGCGAGACACACGACCAAGCGAATCGTGTCCATCGCGCCGACTCAGCCCACTTGGCTGGCGACGGACTCCAGCATCACGTCGATCGGGGCATCGGTTCCGGTCCAGAGTTCGAACTGCACGGCCGCTTGATGCGCCAACATCGCCACGCCGTTCGCGACGGTCGCTCCGTTCGAGCGAGCCAAGGCCAACAGCGGTGTTTCGAGAGGCGAGTAGACGATGTCGACAACCAGCTGACCGTCGTGGACGACTGAAGCATCGAAGGGCATGTCGGCCGGAGATGGTTGACCCATACCCACCGATGTCGCATTCACGATGAGATCGGCGTCGACGAGGTCGGAACGGACGCCGTCGAGCGCAACGACCTCCCCCCTGTCGCCCGCCAAGGCGGCAGCCCGTTCAGCGCGACCGAGAGTTCGATTGACGACGACGATCTCGGTCGCCCCGGCATCGGCGAGCGCCAGGATGATCGAGCGCGCCGAGCCACCAGCCCCGAACACCACACAACGTCGACCAGACGGATCGAATCCGAAACCGTGGCGCAGCGATCGAACAAACCCTTCACCATCGGTGTTATGTCCGATCAGGACACCATCCTCGTTGACCAGACAGTTCACCGCACCCAGTCTCTCAGCGGTCGACGAGAGTAGATCGGCGCATGCTGCTGCACTCTCCTTGTGGGGCATCGTGACCGAGAGCCCCGCGATGCCGAGTGCCCGAACCCCGACGAGGGCATCGGGAAGACGATTGGCCGACACCTCGAGAGCGACATAGGTCCAGTCGAGTCCCGACGCAGCAAAGGCAGCGTTCATCAGCGTCGGCGAAAGTGAATGACGAACGGGGTCCCCGATCACTGCGGCGAGGCGGGTCTGCCCCGTCGGCGCCATCAGAACACTCCCCGAGCCTTGGCGTCGGCGACCGCTCGATTGAAGTCCGCCTGATTGTTCGTGAAGTAGTGACGTCCGTCCTTCTCGGTGAGCACGTAGAACAGCCAATCACCCGGCGCCGGATTCAACGCAGCGTTTATCGACTTCTGTCCCGGCGAATTGATGGGAGCCGGAGGAAGGCCCCGCTTCAGACGCGTGTTGTACGGCGAATCGACCTTGAGATCCGAGTTCGTGAGATTCGTCTTCCGTTGCTGCAACGCGTACAACACCGACGCATCGATGCCGAGCGATTCGCCCCTCGCGAGTCGGTTGTAGATGACGCGAGCGATCTTGGGTCGCTCTTCGTCCACCTTCGCCTCGGACTCGACCAGTGATGCGACGATCAAGGCTTCATAGGGAGTGATCGTCTTGGATCCGGCCACGCCCTTGAGCTTCGTGGAGGCATCCGGCAGACCCTCGGCCTGAGAGACCCGATCGAACGCGCCGACCATCTGATCGATGAGTTTCTGCGCATTACCCACATCCTGTTGCGCGATCTCATAGGTGGCGGGATAGAGAAAGCCTTCGATGTTGTTGGAGCCGTCGGGCTGCAAGGTCGGATGCGTCGACGTCAAGGCGACATCGAGCGCGGCCGGGTCCATCGTTGGGAACTTCTCCAAGGCGAGTTTCTTGAACTCGGAAACCCAGAGCCCTTCACGAACGAGGAACGACACCGTCTTGGGTGGGGCGGGTCCTGCTTTCAGGATGTCCACGACATCGCCCATCGAACTGTTGACGCGCAGTCCCTCGTAGTCGCCGGCCTGGAACGGATCGCCGCCCTTCCACTTGACGTACCACTCGAAGACCGACGCGCTCGACACGATCTTCTTCTCGGCGAGATCGCTGGCGATCTGCGCCGTTGTCGCCCCCTTGGTGACGGTGAAGGCGACCTCCTCGCCTGGACGACCCGGATCGATCTTTCCTCGCACCCAGAATCCAGCCGCTCCAACCAACAACGCGATGGCCAGCAGTGGCACTCCGAGAAGGAGCAACCACCGGCCCCCGCGCCCCCCGCCATCGCCCCGCACCGCGACGTAGTCGTCACTCGTTCCCCCGCCGTTCACCTCATCGGACGCGAACCTCTGATCGCTCGCCGACGATGGGTCGAGAGCAGGAGGAGGCATCGGCGCCGATGCCGCGGGAGACGCATCGGACGTCGAGGGCTCGAGCCCGAAGAGTTCGAACGGATCTGGTTGCTCGGGCACGTGTCGCTCTGTCGGTCGAGGATCTCAGTCGGGATGCGCAGCCCGGTGATCGAGCCATGCTTGCAGCATCACCGCAGCGGCAACCTGGTCGACCATCTGGCGCTGGGAACGTCCCGGCACCGAACCCTCCTGGAGCAGGCGGGTGGCTGTCACGGTGGTGAGGCGCTCATCGTAGGGAACGACCGGGATCGATGTCGTCGCGGCGAGTTCGGCGATCTCCGATCGGACCGAGCGAGCGGCCGGACCCTCGGTTCCGTCAAGGGAGAGGGGCAGTCCCACGACCAGGATGTCGATCTCCCATTCGGCGGCGAGCGCCAGGAGACGTTGGTGATCGACGGCATGGTTCCCCGAACGCTGCACGGTTTCGAGGGGACTGGCCACCGTTCCCGAGGACAGGGCGACGCCGATCCGTCGCTCCCCCAGATCGATACCGAGGGCGCGCACTAGGGCAGAACCGCGGCCCGAACGAGATCGAGTGCCTCATCGAGCGCCTCGGGGTCCTTCCCCCCAGCGACAGCGAGATCTGCACTCTTGCCCCCACCGCCCTTGACCTTCTTGGCGGCATCGGCGATGAGCTCGGACGCGTTGAGTCCGGAATCGGCCGCCACCGCCGCCACGATGGCGACACCACCACCCTCGGGCGCACTGCCCAGTACCACCGCTTTGATCCCGGCGCGATCGCGGACGGCAACGGCGAGGTCGCGTAACGCATCGCGCTCGAGTCCGTCGACGCGGGCGATGACGATTCCGTTCACGGCGGACTCCGCGAGTTCCCCGGACCGACCGGCTGCGGCCTGACGTTCCAACTCCCGGATCCGTCCTCGGAGCTCCTTGACCTCGGCCACGCGACGCTCGACCGCATCGACGAGTTCGTCGGTGGCGACACCCATCGCCTCCGCCGCCGCTCGGATGCGGCGTTCGTCATCGCGCAAGCGCTCGAGCGGGCCCGTTCCCGAGACCGCCTCGATCCGCCGAATGTTCGAACCGATCGATGCCTCGCTCACGATCTTGACCGGACCGATGTCGCCGAGAGCCCGGACATGCGTTCCGCCACAGAGTTCGACCGAGTGCGGACCAGCTTCGAGGACCTTGACCACATCGCCGTACTTGTCTCCGAAGAACGCGATCGCCCCGATGGCTTCGGCTTCATCCTTCGTGGTTTCGTAATGCCGAGCAGGCGCATTCGCGAGAATGTCAGCAGCGACAAGGTCTTCAATCGCAACGATCTCGTCGTCGCTCAATGCCTCGTAATGGGAGAAGTCGAATCGGAGACGATCGGGACCGACGAGCGACCCCTGCTGCTTGACGTGATCCCCGAGTGTTTCGCGCAGCGCCCAATGGAGAAGGTGAGTTGCGGTGTGATTGCGCCGGATCGCATCGCGCCGCTCACCATCGATCACTGCGGTGACGGTCTGACCGACCTCTATATCGCCCTCGAGAACCTCGAACCGATGTCGCACGACACCGGGGGCGCCGTAGACGGTCTCGACGATTCGCGCTCGACCGGTCGGAGACGTGATCACTCCGGTGTCGCCGACCTGACCACCGGATTCGACATAGAACGGCGTGCGATCGAGCACCAACGAATCACCGGTGACGGCGAGCACGGTGGCGTCGAGGTTGTAGGTGTCATCGCCGCGACAGACGGTCGGGCCGTGATCAGCCGAAACGGCGGCGAAGACCTCGATGCCACCTTCGGCTCCACCCTTGCGCGCATCCTTCGCACGCTGGCGTTGCACCGCCATCTCCGCGGCAAAACCCTCTTCATCGACGTCATGGCCGCGCTCGAGCGCGATCTCACGCGTGAGTTCGAGGGGGAAACCATGGGTGTCGTGGAGAAGGAACGCCACCGAACCGCCGATGGTGGCTCCAGGACCCAGTCGATCGAGTTCGGCGTCGAGGAGTGCCGTCCCCGACTTCAGGGTCGCCCGGAATCGCTCCTCCTCACGGGCAACGACGGTCCGCACGAATTCCTGTTGTTTGACGAGGTCGGGATACGCCTCCCCCATCACCTCGACCGTTGTGTCGACGAGCGTCGGCGTCACGAGATCGGCGACATCGAGCAAGTACGCCT
>CAZMJK010000174.1:0-4216 GCA_964566555.1 uncultured Bifidobacterium sp.
ATTGCGTCATGCGGCGACGTCAGCGCTCCTCACCCGCCGTGACACCATCGTCGTGGCGTCGGTGTCGTGCATCTACGGCCTCGGATCCCCAGAGGAATACGCGGACCAGATGCTCGTACTCCGGCAGGGGGAGACCCACGAGCAGCGCGCCATCCTCGGCCGACTGGTCGATATGCAATACGAGCGCAATGACATGAATCTCATTCGTGGCAAGTTCCGCGTTCGAGGCGACACGATCGAGATCCACCCCGCCTACGACGAGACCGCCATTCGCATCGAATTGTTCGGCGACGAGGTCGAGCGGATCATGGTCGTCGACCCACTCACGGGCGAGAAGGTCACCGAACTCGAGGAACTCGTGGTCTTTCCCGCCACCCATTACGCAGCCAGCGACGAGCGCATGCGCACGGCGATGACTCGTATCGAGGCCGAACTCCAGCAGCAATTGGCCAAGTTCGAAAGCGAGAACAAACTTCTCGAAGCGCAGCGCCTGCGGATGCGCACGCAATATGACCTCGAGATGATGGCGGAACTGGGCTTCTGCAACGGGATCGAGAACTATTCCGCCCATATCGATGGGCGGGAGCCGGGAGAGGCGCCCTTCACCTTGCTCGATTATTTCCCCGATGACTTCCTCGTCGTGATGGACGAGAGTCATCAGGCGGTCCCGCAACTCCGAGGTCAGTACGCAGGTGATCGTTCCCGGAAACTGACGCTCATCGAGCATGGATTCCGTCTCCCGTCGGCGGCGGACAACCGACCGTTGACGTTCGACGAGATCATGGGCCGTATCGGTCAGGTGGTGTTCCTCTCCGCCACTCCAGGACCGTACGAACTCGAGCAGTCCTCCACCATCGTCGAGCAGGTCGTTCGACCGACTGGACTCGTCGATCCCGAGATCGTGGTGAAGCCCACGAAGGGGCAGATCGACGACCTCATCGAGCAGATCAACACTCGGGTCACGAATGGTGATCGGGTCCTGGTCACAACGCTGACGAAGAAGATGTCGGAGGACCTCACCGACTACTTGCTCGAGCTCGGGGTGAAGGTCCGCTACCTCCACAGTGAGGTGGACACGATCGAGCGGATCGAGATCCTCCGCGACCTCCGCCTGGGAGAGTTCGATGTCCTGATCGGCATCAACCTTCTGCGAGAGGGACTTGATCTGCCCGAGGTGTCGCTGGTGGCGATCCTCGACGCCGACAAGGAAGGGTTCCTCCGCTCGGAGACAGCACTGGTGCAGACGATCGGTCGAGCCGCTCGGAACGTCGATGGACAGGTGATCATGTATGCCGACTCCATCACCGATTCGATGCAGCGGGCCATTTCGGAGACGAATCGTCGCCGTGGGCTCCAACAGGCCTACAACGCCGAGCATGGCATCGATCCGCAAACCATTCGCAAGGCGGTGACCGACATCCTCGCCACCTTGCGGGGGACATCCGGCGCGCCGGTTCCCGGTGCCGACCGGCGCTCGACGGCTCGCGACAAGGTCCGTTCCGATCTCGCCGAGTTGCCGGCCGACGAGCTCGGACGATTGGTGCAGACGCTGGAGGAGGAGATGAAGGAGGCGGCTGCCGACCTCCGTTTCGAATACGCCGCCCGCCTTCGCGACGAGATCAAGGAGCTCCGTCGAGAGCTTCGAGAGGTCGGCTGAGCTCCTTCTCCGAGCATCGGGGCCAATCGAGCCGACAGTAGGCTCCCGCCGTGGATCAACTGGTCATCCGTGGTGCTCGAGAACACAACCTCCGGAACGTATCGATCGAATTGCCTCGTGATCGACTGATTGTCTTCACCGGTCTGTCTGGTTCGGGCAAGTCATCATTGGCATTCGACACGATCTACGCCGAGGGTCAGCGACGCTATGTCGAGTCGCTTTCGGCCTATGCCCGTCAGTTCCTCGGCCAGATGGACAAGCCCGATGTCGACTTCATCGAGGGCTTATCGCCTGCGATCTCGATCGATCAGAAATCCGCGTCCCGCAATCCGCGCTCGACGGTGGGAACGATCACCGAGGTCTACGACTACCTCCGACTGCTCTATGCCCGTATCGGGGTTCCGCATTGCCCGGAGGACGGGACCGTCATCAAGCGCCAGACGCCTCAGCAGATCGTTGATCGCGTGCTCGAACTGCCCGATGGCACCAAGTTCCAGGTGCTGGCCCCGGTGGTGCGCGGACGCAAGGGCACCTATGACACGTTGCTGGCCGACTTGGCGTCACAGGGGTTCGCCCGAGCGATCGTGGACGGCGAGTTGCACGAGTTGACCGACTCGATCGAACTCGCACGCTACGAACAACACACGATCCAGGTTGTTGTGGACCGTCTCGTCAAGAAGGCGGGCATCGAGCGTCGCCTCACCGATTCGCTCGAGACGGCGCTTCGAATCGCGGAAGGTGTCGCTGAGGTGCAGATCGTCGGTGGGGGAGACGACTCGGGTCTCGACGACGAGATCCTCACGTTCTCCCAGCATCTCGGATGTCCGACCTGTGGACTCAGTTACGAGGAGCTCGCCCCGCGGAACTTCTCGTTCAACTCCCCCTATGGGGCGTGTGGTCACTGCGATGGCCTCGGCACCAAGTTCGAGGTCGATCCCGAACTCGTGATCCCGAACCCCGATCTCAGCGTGAATGAGGGAGCGCTCGCGCCGTGGGCCACTGCTCGAACGCAGTATTTCGGACGATTGCTCGAATCGGTCTGCGACGTCTATGAGATCGACCCCGATTCACCCTTCAGCAAACTCCCGAAGAAGCAGCAGAAGTTGCTGCTCCATGGCACGGGTGCAACCGGACGAGTCCAGGTCCGTTACAAGCACCGTTACGGGAGGCAGCGGTCCTACGACGCGAAGTTCGAAGGTCTCGTTCCGTGGCTCCAGCGACGACATTCCGACTCGGAAAGCGACGCGCAGCGCGAACAGATCGAGGGGTACATGCGCGAAGTGCCCTGTCCCGAATGCGAAGGATCCCGACTCGCTCCCTTCAGTCTCGGAGTCACGATCGATGGTCATTCGATCGCCGAGATCTGTGCGATGTCGATCGGGGAGGCAGCGGCAACGCTGAGCGGGCTCGAGCTCTCCGAACGCGATCGCATGATCGCAGAACGAGTGGTGAAGGAGATCAACGCCCGAATGGGTTTTCTTCTCGATGTCGGCCTCGACTACTTGTCCTTGTCCCGGTCGGCGGCGACCCTTGCCGGTGGGGAGGCGCAACGGATTCGACTGGCGTCGCAGATCGGTTCCGGTCTTGTTGGGGTTCTCTACGTCCTGGACGAGCCGTCGATCGGACTTCACCAGCGCGACAACCGACGATTGATCGACACCCTCATTCGATTGCGCGAATTGGGCAACACCGTTTTGGTGGTCGAACACGACGAGGACACCATCAAGATTGCCGATCATGTCGTCGATATCGGTCCAGGTGCAGGTGAGCACGGCGGCGACATCGTCTATTCCGGACCGGTCAAGGGATTGCTCAAGTCGAAGGAATCGGTGACCGGCCAGTACCTCTCGGGTCGACGCTCGATCCCCGTTCCCGAGGTCAGGCGGTCTCCCGGCGCCGATCGCCTTGTCGTGCGTGGCGCCCGCGAGCACAACCTCAAGAACATCGACGTCGAGTTCCCCCTGCACACGTTCATCGCCGTCACCGGGGTTTCGGGTTCGGGGAAGTCGACCCTCGTCAACGACATCCTCCATCGTTCCCTCATGCAGCGGGTGTACGGATCGAAGACGCCTCCTGGCCTGCACAAGTCGGTCGATGGCATGGATCTCGTCGACAAGGTGATCAACATCGATCAGTCGCCCATCGGACGGACGCCGCGTTCGAACCCTGCGACCTACATCGGCGTGTTCGATCACATCCGCAAACTCTTCGCTCAGACGCATGAAGCAAAGGTCCGCGGGTATCTGCCGGGTCGATTCTCGTTCAACGTCGCCGGCGGACGATGTGAGGCCTGTTCGGGTGACGGCACCATCAAGATCGAGATGCACTTCCTTCCGGATGTGTACGTGCCGTGCGAGGTGTGCAAAGGTGCTCGATACAACAGGGACACTCTCGAAGTGACCTACAAAGGAAAGAACATCTCGGATGTGCTGAACATGCCGATTTCCGAAGCAGTCGAGTTCTTCGCCAATCAACCCCGCATTGCCCGGCACTTGCAGACTTTGCAGGACGTCGGGCTCGGATACGTGCGGCTCGGGCAACAGGCACCCACGCTCTCGG
>CAZMJK010000175.1:0-4145 GCA_964566555.1 uncultured Bifidobacterium sp.
AGGCGTCGTAGTAGCCGGCCGAAAGCGCGTAGGTCCCGAGCATGATCCGCCGCTTCACCTCATCACCGAATCCGGCGGTCCTCGTCGCTGCATTCATCTCCGCAGTCGTAGGCGCATCGACGCGCATTCCGTAGCGAACACCGTCGTAGCGTGCGAGGTTGCTCGACGCCTCGGCTGGGGCGATGAGGTAGTACGCCGAGAGCCCGTACGCGGCAGCCGGCACGGAGACCTCGCCGACCGTCGCTCCCGCCGCCTCGAGTGCTGCGGCGGCCTGCCGAACTCGCGCTGCGACATCGGGGGCGATCCCCTCGCCCATGAGTTCGGTGACGAGTCCGATCCGCAGTCCGTCGACGCCCTCACCCAACGATTCGAGCAACGACGGCAGTGGCGCGTCGATCGAAGTGGAATCGCGCTCATCGTGACCGGCGATGGCCTCGAGCAATAACGCAGAGTCGGCCACCGTGGTGGAGAAGGGCCCGATCTGATCGAGAGACGAGGCGAACGCGATCAATCCATAGCGACTCACGAGCCCGTAGGTGGGTTTGACCCCAACGACGCCGCACAGCGCGGCCGGCTGGCGGATCGAACCCCCGGTATCGGAACCCAGTGAAAGCGGGGCGAAACCGGCGGCCACCGCCGCAGCCGATCCTCCGGAGGAGCCACCGGGCACGCGAGAGGTATCTCGCGGATTGCGAGTGGGACCGAATGCGGAGTTCTCCGTCGACGACCCCATGGCGAACTCATCGAGATTGGTCTTGCCGATGGAGACCGCTCCGGCCGATGCCACCCGCTGCACGACCGTCGCGTCGTACGGGGGGCGCCATCCTTCGAGGATCCGACTCGAACACGTCGTGGGGATCCCCCGTGTACACAAATTGTCCTTCAACGCGAGAGGAACCCCTGCGAGGAGACCCGGGTCCTCGCCGGCCGCAATGCGGGCATCGACAGCATCGGCCGCGGCGCGAGCCTCTTCGGCCATCACGAGATTGAACGCGTTGATCTCCGACTCACGAGCGTCGATTCGATCGAGATGGTCGTCGAGAACCTCACGAGCGGAGAGTTCACCGGCACGAACCGCGGCAGCGATCTCCAAAGCAGTGCTGGGAATCGAGCTCATGTCAGGGCTCCTCACCCAAGATGG
Organism: uncultured Bifidobacterium sp.; assembly: GCA_964566555.1. Taxonomy (GTDB): domain Bacteria; phylum Actinomycetota; class Acidimicrobiia; order Acidimicrobiales; family Acidimicrobilacustridaceae; genus Acidimicrobilacustris. The sequence continues at coordinate 1,142 of CAZMJK010000175.1, forward strand.
CGGGCACTCGGAACCGGCGATCCTCCACCGACGGCGCTTGGGAGAGAACCTCGTCGCGATCGACTCCATCGCAAACGACGTCGGCACGCAGGACGTTCACCAACGGGAGTGGATGGGCGGTGGGAGCCACATCATCGAGATCGAGCGCGGCCACATCCTCGGCGTGATCCAGCACCGCCCCGAGTTGCTCGGTGTACCGCTCGAGCTCGGCATCGGTCAGGTTGAGCCGGGCGAGATCGGCGACTTTGGCGACATCATCGCGAGTGAGACGGGCAGACATGGCACTGCATCGTAGATGCCGACCGGACCAACCCGGCCCGACGTGGATAGGGTCGACGACCTCGACCAGTTCCTGGAGGAAACGTGGCAACCGCCTATCCATTCCTGAGCCCCGATTGGATGAACGCAGCACGCTCGCTTCGAGACACCATGGCTCGACCGGAGACCGCTCCCCCGGTTGCTGTGCGGATGAACCTCGTCGTCACCGACACTCCATTCGCCGACGACGTCCACGGCCACATCGACACGACTGACGGCGAAGTCGTCATCGAGGACGGTCACATCGACGGTCCCGACCTGACGGTGACGGTGGACTACGGCACTGCTCGAGCGATCTTCATCGAACAGGACGCCGCAGCGGCGATGCAGGCGTTCATGGGTGGCCGCATCAAGGTCGACGGCGACCTCTCGAAAATGTTGGCGATGCAGGCCTCGGCTGCCGCTCCCGATGAGAACGCGCAGGCCTTGGCCGACGCGCTCCGCGACATCACCGCCGACTAGGAGGCAACGGCCGCGAGGTCGCCGGTCGACGCATCGACGTGTTTCGTGCGTCGCACGAAGAACGCGGCGACGAGAGCGATCACCGCTGCGACCGCACCGACGTGATACGCCGCGGCGTAGGACGAGGTGCCGGGACCGCCTGTCGATTCGATCGATTGCACGGTGAGAAGAATCTGCATGCCGGCAACGACGCCGATCTGACTGACGGTCTGTGATGCTGCGCTGGCGACGCCGAGATCGCGTTTGTCCACCGAATTCGCGATGCTGGCGATCATCGCCGGCGCGCATGCTCCCATGCCGATCCCGGAGAGGACGAGAGCACCTTCGATCCACATCATCCCGGTCGACGCCGTGACCATCGCAAGTCCCATCATCGATGCAACGAGAACGAGCGAACCGAACATGCCGATCGTTCGTTCACCGAACTTGATGACGAGGTAACCAGCGATCGGACCGCAGATCGAGAAGGCGATGGGTCGGGCGATCGACACCAATCCCGTCTTGGTCGTGCTGTACCCGAGAACATCGGTGAGCAACAGTGGCGTGAGAATGAACCCGCCCATGTAGGTGAAGTTGGCGAAGAACTGATTGATCATCGGAAACGTGAAGTTCCCACGACGGAAGTAATGCATCGGGAGAAGCGGATGCGCCGTCCGCGCCTCCACCCGAGCGAAGGCGACGAGGAGCAGCGGACCGAGAACGAATCCACCGAGGACCAGCGGATGTGTCCAACCGAACTCGGGACCACGGTTCAAGCCGACGAGCAGGAGCCCAACACCGAAGGCGAGAAGCGCAGAACCCGCGATGTCGAAGGGGTGACGGTCTCCCCGTCCCGACCGGGGCAGAACGAGGAATCCGACGACGACGGCGGCGATGGCGATCGGGGTCTGAAGGACGAAGATCCATCGCCAACCGAAGGAATCGACGAGTGGCCCGCCGATCACGACGCCGATCACCGGAGCTCCGGCGCCCACGAGCGACCAATACCCCAACGCTTGGGCGCGTCGCTCGGGAGGAAAACTGCGATTGATCATCGACAATGCGGCAGGTCCTGCGGCCGCGCCGAGGGAGGCGCCCAGCAGCCGCGCCGCGATCAATGCCGGTGCGTTCCACGCGACGATCGCTGCAGCAGAGCAGACGGCCACGCCGATGATGCTGATCAAGTACACCCGTCGGGCTCCATAGCGATCAGCAAGCTTTCCGCCGATCGGACCGAGGACCGCCATCGCCAAACTCGGGCCGGTGACCGCCCACGTCAGGATGCTCTTCGTGGAACCAAGATCACCGGCGATATCGCCGAGCGACACGGTGAGCACCGTGATGGTGAAACTCGCAGTGAAGACTCCGAGCAACGACGCGGCGACCCGCCGTTGCAGCATGAGGCTCCACGGCACCATGACGACCTCGTCGCCTCCAGGTGGCTCGATGCCGAGTTCGAGCGCCTCGGCGTCATCGATCTCGACGCCACCAGGTCGTGCACCGTCCTCCTCGTGACGACGGAACGGTGACGACCCACTGTCGATCCGACCGCCAGTGGAATCGGTGGGGTCGGAGGGCGTCACAAGAGGCAATCGTACCGGGGAGGTCGAACAGCGACGATTACGGAGACGTCACGAGTGCCACTGCCGAACCCGACTTCACTTGGGTGCCGACCGCCGGAGTCGATCCGGTCACGGTTCGGATCGGATTCCCCGTCACACCACTTACGGTCAGACCGAGTCCCGTCAGGATCGAACTCGCATCGGCGACCGACTTCCCGACGATGGACGCGGGGATCGTCACCGGTTTCTTGCCCTTCGACACCGTGACCGTGACCGTGCTCCCCTTCGCCGCCGTCTGGCCGGCGCCGGGCGACGTCGAGATCACCATGTTCTCGGCGACCGTATCGGAGAACTCGTCGACTCGCGACACCTTGAGTCCCAGTGTTTCGAACTGAGGCGTGACGTCGGCGATCGGCTTCCCGACGACATCGGGAATCGTGCGCGGTTTGGGTCCGGCACTCACCACGAGGCCGACGGCCGAACCCTTCGGCATCTCGGCACCAATGCCGTCGGCCACCGAAAGCACGATCCCCTTCGCCACCGTTTCGTCGTAGGCGTCGGTGACGACGCCCAACTTCAATCCGGCAGCAGAGAGCGCGGCGGAGGCCTGATCGATGGTCTTTCCGGCGAGATCAGTCGGCACCGGAACCGGTGGCGGACCCTGTGACACCGTCAGCGTCACC
>CAZMJK010000176.1:0-4115 GCA_964566555.1 uncultured Bifidobacterium sp.
TTCGTCTTCGTCGATTCCGACGAGGACATCCATACCGCGATCGAGCGCCGCGTCACCGAGATCGCCGGACCCGCCGGTGCGAAGCTCCATACGGGCCGCAGCCGGAATGACCAGGTGGCGACCGACCTTCGGTTGTTCACCAAACGTGAACTGGGTGTCGTCATCGACAAGGTGCTCGCGCTCCAGAGCGTGCTTCTCGATCGCGCTCGGGAAGCGGGGGACGCGGCCGTTCCCGGCTACACCCACCTCCAACGGGCGCAGCCGATACTGCTTGCCCACCACCTCCTGGCCCATTGCTGGTCATTGGCTCGAGACGTGGATCGTCTGATCGACGCCCGCGAACGTCTCGATGTTTCGCCTCTCGGTGCCGGAGCTCTGGCGGGGTCCTCGCTTCCGCTCGATCCCGAGTTCACGGCGCGGGAACTCGGATTCGCGGGGGTCTTCGCCAATTCCCTCGATGCTGTGAGCGACCGCGATTTCGTTGCCGAGTCCCTGTTCGTTCTCTCGCTCCTCGGGGTGCACCTCTCGCGCATCGCCGAGGAGATCATCCTGTGGTCGACCGACGAATTCGGTTTCCTTCGGCTGGCCGACGCCTATTCGACGGGATCGTCGATGTTGCCCCAGAAGAAGAACGCCGACATCGCCGAGTTGACGAGGGGGAAGACCGGCCGATTGATCGGGAATCTCACCGGGCTCCTCGCCACACTGAAGGCGCTGCCGCTCGCCTACAACCGAGACCTCCAAGAGGACAAGGAGCCGTTGTTCGACTCGCTCGACACCGTCGTCCTCGCGCTCGGAGCGATGACAGGACTGATCGCCTCATCGACCTTCCGGCTCGATGTCATGGCCGAAGCGGCGAACGCGCCCACCGCAGCTGCTACCGACCTCGCCGAGTGGCTGGTGGCGAACGGCACGCCGTTCCGGGACTCGCATGCCATCGTGGGCGCCCTCGTGCGCCGCAGTCTCGAAGAGGGCATCGCTCTTCGTGAGCTGGTCGCCAGCGCTCCGGAATTGGGGCCCGATGCGGTGTTCCTCGTCGACCCGGGCGTTGCGGTGACGCGGCGAACGACACCAGGTGGCGGCGGTCCGGGGCCGGTGGCGGTGCAGATCGACCAGTTCGCGGCGCAACTCGCCGCCGACCGCTCTCGTCGGTGAGATGAACCCATCGCGCTCCGCCGAGAATCGTTTCCCCACTCGGACCGAACCGTTACTCCTTTGCGACGATGGCCTCGAGCAGGAATCGACCATCGACCGTGTCCTCGAGTCGTTGACCATGTACCGAAGTGACGACGATTCGCAGATGGCGTTGCGGCACTCGATGCTGGAGTTCGGTCGCGAGCACGGCGACCTCGCATTGGAACGAACCTGCGTTCCCGGTCACTTCACCGCGTCATCGCTCGTGGTCGAGCGAGGCACCGGTCGGTTCATCGTCCTCTTCCACGCCAAATTGCAAAAGTGGCTTCAGCCCGGTGGCCACGTCGACGGGAACGCGAATCTCGCGGCGTCCGCGTTGCGCGAGGCAACCGAGGAGACCGGTATCGACGGTCTTGCCGTCGCTCTCCCGGCTGTCGATCTCGATATTCACGAAGTGCGCCCACCGAGCGAACCGCCCCATCTGCACTTCGACGTTCGTTTCGTCGTCCTCTCTCCGACCGGCGCGCAACCCCAGCGCAATCACGAATCACGCGACATCCGGTGGATCTCGTTCGGTGAACTCGACACGCTCGGCGTCGATGCGAGCGTCTACCGGTTGGCTCGCAATGGCCTCGAAGTCGCGAGGCGGATCGAGTCGGTGTCGACCTGATCGAGGCTTGGATCACTCGGTGTCGTCAGGCGTCACGCAGTTGTACATCTCGTTGAACGTGGCGAAGAAGTCGATGGGTTCGGTGACCTGTCGACGATCTTTCTGGGTGACGTAGAAGCGAGCTTGCGGGTCGTTCTCGAGAGCAGTGGCGTAGTTCGCACGATCACCGATGTAGGTCCGCCAATCGCCGAGCCATTCGTCGATGTTGGTGGCATCGTGGGTGTCAGCGGGTGAGGGGAGAGCGTCGAGTTCATCGATCATCCCGGTGAGGATGACGTTGGAGTTCACGATCACGTCAGCGCGTGCACGTGCGTCGGTCGTCTCGAAGGCTTTGGGAAGTGCGGCCAACTTGGCCGCGGCGTTCGTGCAGATCTGTTCGGCAGCGTCGGGGAACGTTCGGTCGTCGAGAGTGCCGGGCGCGGTCTTCGAAGGGGGGAAGAACAGTGCCCAACCCCACAGGAAGGCTATCACGAGGACGGCGACCAACGCGAGGACCCGGGCCGTGCGCGCTCCGAACGACAACGGCTCTCGGTCCTCCGTCGGTGAAGGAGCGGCAGCTTCCTCGGTCGTCATGGGTGCTAACTGTTGCCCCTCGCGGGGCGGGTCGCAAAGCGGGGAGCGTGTGCGACGCGTATCCGCGACGCAGGGCCCGGAACCGGCTGGACTAACTGCCGAAGACGGGAGAGAGTGACCCCCTGTGAGTACTGCTGACATCCTCGAAGATCTGACCGCTCGTGGCTTGATCCACGACACGACCGATCGCCAGGCGCTCCATGATCGACTGGCCGAAGGACCGGTGGCCGTCTACGCCGGCTTCGATCCCACCGCCGACAGTCTCCACGTGGGCAATCTGGTCCCGCTGCTGCTGCTTCGTCGATTCCAACTGTTCGGTCATCAGCCGGTCGCGTTGGCCGGGGGAGCGACGGGCATGATCGGTGATCCCGGCGGACGTTCCTCGGAGCGCACCCTGCTCGACCCGGACACGCTCAACGGAAATCTGGCCGCGATCACCCCGCAATTGGAGATGCTCCTCGACTTCAGCCCGGGACCCACCCAGGCGCGATTGGTGGAGAACAGCAGCTGGACGGCGCCCATGGGTGTCCTCGAGTTCCTGCGCGACGTCGGCAAGCACGTCACCGTCAACACGATGCTGGCGAAGGATTCGGTGAAGTCCCGAGTCACCTCCGAGACGGGCATTTCGTTCACCGAGTTCAGTTACATGCTGCTTCAGGCCAACGATTTCCATCACCTGTACAAGGAGTTGGGGGTCGAACTCCAGGTTGGCGGCTCGGACCAATGGGGGAACATCACCGCCGGGATCGACCTGATCCGACGGCGGGAAGGTGCCCATGTCCACGGACTCACCGTCCCGTTGGTCACTCGGGCCGATGGGCAGAAGTTCGGGAAGTCGGTGGACGGTGCCGTCTGGCTGTCGCCCACTCGCACCAGTCCCTATGCCTTCTTCCAGTACTTCGTGAACGTCGACGACCGTGATGTGGAGCGGTTCCTGCTGCAGATGACCCTGCTGCCCATCGAGGAGATCGCCGCGATCATGGCTGAACACGCCACCGATCCCGGTCGCCGGACGGCCCAGAAGCGCCTGGCCCACGCCGTCACCTCCCTCGTCCACGGCGCCGACGAGGCCGATCGAGCCGCCGGGGCCTCTCAGGGCTTCACCCGCAGTGCCGGTGAGCTCACCTCGGCCGATTGGGAGCAACTGGCCGAGAGCCTTCCGTCGCTACCGGTGGCCGCAGCCGATCTCGGGCGGGACCTCATCGACTACCTGGCCGACAACGGCGTCCTGTCCTCCCGCAGCGAGGGCCGTCGACTCGTGGCCCAGTCCGGGTTGTCGTTCAACGACCAGGTGGTCGAGGAAGGTCGGAAGCTCGAGAGCGCCGACTTCTCCGACGACGGGTACGCGATGGTGCGGCGAGGCAAAAAACAGCGGTTTCTCCTGCGTTTTCGGCCCTAGATCGAGTTCGCTCCTGGCCACCGGGCTGGGGCCGGGACATCTGCGAGACCGCTGGGCTCGGGCCGATGTGCGTTCGCCCGAATGGGGGACTATGGTCTCCCCACCACCTCGGAGCGGCAGAGCCGCAACGAGGAGGTCGACCCCCCAGAACTCGGCACGTTCGATCCACGTGTGTTGTCGAGTTGCGATGGTCGGAACCACCCGCTAGGGTGTTTCCCCCGCTCCTGAGGCGGCGTTCCCGTTAGGGACGTAGCCCCGGAAGCCATGTTGTTCCCGGCGACGATCGAGTCGTCGGCTGCCGCACCCTCGGGTGCACCGAGTTCTGGCCGGTCCACAGAG
>CAZMJK010000177.1:0-4094 GCA_964566555.1 uncultured Bifidobacterium sp.
GTACACGTTCTCGCCGCCGCGCAGCACCATGTCCTTGATGCGGTCGACGACGTACACGAAACCCTCGTCGTCCACGTAGCCGAGGTCGCCGGTGTGGAGCCATCCATTGCGGATGGTCTCGGCGGTCGCATCGGGGCGGTTCCAGTAGCCGCGGATGAGCATCGGACCGGACAGACACACTTCGCCGACCTCACCGGTGGGCAGTTCCTCGTCGTTCGGGTTCACGATCTTCACCTGCATGATCGGCACGACGCGTCCGGTGCTCGACGGCTTGGCGATGTAGTCGGGTCCGGTATTTCCCGGGCCGTAGCCGTTGGTCTCGGTGAGTCCGTAGCCCAATTGCGGGCTGGCTTTGCCGGCGAACGAACCTTCGATCTTGCGGACGAGTTCGGGAGCCATGGGGGCACCGCCGCCGCCCACGTTCTTGAGGCTGGACGTATCGAACTTCCCGAAGTCGGGATGGCTGATGAGGTCCTGCGACATGGTGGGCACACCGATGAAGTTGGTGACCTTCTCCCGTTCGATCAACTCGAGCCCGCGTCGCGCATCCCATTTGCGCATCATCACCAACTTCGCACCGGTGGCGACCGCACCGAGCATGACCGGCACACAGCCGGTCACATGGAACAACGGAACGGTGAGGATGAAACACGGCGGCACCGATTGCGGCGCCGTGGCCGGATCGGGGGGCGTGTCCGGCGCGTGCCGGAGTGCCTCGACGGTGGTGCGACAGGCGAAGGCGAAAAGCCCGGAGAGGACGGCTCGATTGGTGGAGACGGCGCCCTTGGGTACGCCGGTGGTGCCGGAGGTGAAGAGGATCGTCGCGTCCTCGTCGGGATCGATCGAGGCCTCGGGCATCGTCGCGCCGGGAGTGACGACGGCATCGAGGTGATCGCACCCGTCGGGCAACGCGCCCTCGGCGCGCACCACGAGTCCGCGGATGCCGAGAGCGGCGAGACGATCGCCGATGCGGTCGATGCGCTCGCGATCGGCGATCAACACCTTGGCACCGGCGTCGATGAGACCGAATTCGATCTCGGGTCCGGTCCACCACGCGTTGACCGAGACGGCGATGGCGCCGATCGACGTCACGGCTCCGAAGGCGGTGATCCATTCGGGGTAGTTGCGCATATCGATGGCAACTCGATCCCCCTTCGTCACTCCGTACCGCTCGACGAGAACGGTTGCGATCTGATCGATGCTGGCCAGTACATCGCCGTTGGTCCATCGCTCGTCCTCGAACACGATGAACACGTCGTCGGCCGGGCGCTCTCGGAGCATGGCGAACAGGGCGCGCAGCGTGCCGGGCAGGTTGACGAAGATCCTCGTCTTCTGGCCGAGGACTTCGGCGTCGGCGATCTCGAATGGAGCGCCTGGTCCGGTGAGGACCGCCACGGCGTTGTCGAATGTCATGCCCACGTTGGAACCCTCCCGGCGGTTGTCGGCCAAGACGCTACGGGACAACGGGCCGTTGTTGCTACCGGTGGGTAACGATGATCAGTCGAGGACGCGAACGGTGGTCTGCGCGAGTGCCATCAGGCGATCGTCGGCCCCTCGGTCCCGAACCTCCACACGCACCAAGTGGTCGGCATCCCGGCGGCCGGTGAGCGTGGCCGATGCGTGGATCGGGCCGGTTCGGCCCGGGCTCAGGTAGTGCATGGCGAGATCAGTGACCACGATGCCGGGGGTGGCCTCGACGGTGGGTCGCCCCAGGACGAGGCTGCGGGCGGCGGCATCGAGGGTCACCGCACTTGCTCCTCCATGAAGGATCCCCCAGGGGTTCCGCAATCGCTGTTCGACCAGGAGTTGCACCTCGCCGGCTCGATCGCCGGCGGAGAGGTTGAAGAACTCGTGGGGCGGTGCGGCGAAGATCGGATCCTCGGGAACGGCTCGATCGAAGGGACGCACCGGTCGGGTGAACGGTGGCGGACCGTTGGCCGGGGTGAGGACGGCACACGACATCCATGTCGTGGCCACCATGTTGCCCTCGGCGTCGGTGGTGGTGACGTCGGTGACGACCGAGGAGCGGCCTCGACGAAGCACCTGGGTGTCGAGCACGAGTGGACCGGTGCCGCGTTCGCCGCGCAACGTGTCCGGTGATCGGCGCAGCATGAGGTTGGTCGTGACGATCCAGTCGGGGAGGCTGGCCAGTCCCGAGGTCATGCCGCCGATGGAATCGACGATGCAGGTGAGCAGATCAGTACCGAGTCGACCATCGGCATCGAGGGTGTTGGGTGCACCGGGGAACGAACCGCGTGTCCGGGGAAGAGCGGCCGTACCGTCGCCGATCTCCTCGATCGTCATGAGGAGGTACTGCGCGACCCCGATCTCGGCGGGAGAACCGAATCCACTCATACCGCCACCACCTCAGTGGTGGCATGCGACACGAGCATCCCGTTCCCGTCCCTGACATCGACGACGGTGGTCAGGCGATCGTCGCTCGCACGGCCGACCGGTGTCGCCGTGGCCTCGAGAGGACCGACGCGACCGAGTTCGAGGTACGCGAGATGCATGTCGGTCACCTTTGCGGCCCGACCGAATGACGCACGGCCGAGCGATGACGATGCTTGATCGACCAGTGCTGCATGCATGGCGCCGTGGAGCGCGCCGACCGTGTTCGAGACCACGGGTCGAAGTTCGACGCTGGCCACACCCGAGCCGATGTCGGCGATCTGCAGTTCCTCGAAGTACTCCGACACGAGCGTTCCCGACTCCGAATCGCGGCTCATCAGTCGCCGGCCCGGTGTCGTGTCGATCGTGATGTTCACGAGATGTTCGGGTCGGGGTACCACTGCGAAGGTCAACAGTGCCGAGCCGGCGGGCCGTTCGCCGTCGGCGAGGAGTTCGGCCTCGATCACGAGTGTCCGCCGTCCCCGCCGACGAACGTGGAGTTCGGCCTGCAACTGGTGCATCGGTCCGGCGGGGAGGAGGTGCAGCGAGAGATCGGCGGTGAATGCCCAATCGGGATCGGCCGCGGTGATCGAGCGCATACCGCCGAGTGCATCAACGAGCATGGCGACGGCGGCGAGTCGGGGCATGCCATCCGGTGTGCTGATGTTGGTCGAGACGGGAAGCCAACCACGGACATCGCCCGAGACCGATTGTTCGACTTCGATCGCCAGCAGCGTCATCGCGTGGCGAGGCGGCGGATAGGCCGGTCGGGAGTCGCGAGGAGAGTCGTCGGCAGGCACGAAGTACGAGTGTACGAGTGCGCGCGTTGCCGTTTCGACGAGGGCCGCCGATAGTGTCGCCGGCGTGGTGATGCGTCAGCGCCCCAGATTCCTCGTCGTCGCTGCCCTCGTGGTCGCACTCGTCGCCGGTCTTTCGGTACAGGCCGCAGCGCAGGGGCAGGGTCCCGAGATCGTTCCCGAACGCCTTCGGATTCGAGCTTTCGGTGATGCGATGACCGCCGGATTCGGAATCGATTCCTCGGGTGCACTCCTCCCCACGTCGGATCGTTCGGAATGTCGATCGCTCTGGATCGGCGACGGTTCGGCCACGACCGCGGGAACCCGATGCTCGTCCAACGGATCGAACGGGCCGGGCTCACCTCCCGACGAGATCGCGTTCAGCGCCGATTTCGGTCTGGCCAACGGTGCATCGTGGGCGGCGCAGGTCGCTCGTGGATTGGGCACCGTCGACTTCGCCAACTACGCCGTTTCGGGATCGACGCTCGTGAGTTGGTTGAATCTGCCTCCTGACGAAGCGGCACCGGCAGAGGGCCGACAACACGATCTCCTCGACCGGATCTCGCGTGATGATCCGGACATCGTTCTGGCCAGTCTGGGGGGCGAGGTGCTCCTGCAGCAGACCTCGGGTCCCATTCGCACCTGTGCGTTGTTGATCGATGAGGCCACGCAATGGGATGCCTACGTCCAATGTGTAGAGGAGGTGCTGTTCGAGCAGAAGATCACGCAGCGACTCATGGCCGTGGCCTTCGATGTCCTCGCCGACACTCGCAACGCCAAGTTGCTCTTCACGCTGTACGAAACGCCCGCACCGAGTGTCTCGGCCCTGATGCCTTGGCAACAGCAGATCCTGACGCGAGAGGTCAACTTCTCCATCGTGGCCGCCGCCACCGGCGTCGCTGAATC
>CAZMJK010000178.1:0-4073 GCA_964566555.1 uncultured Bifidobacterium sp.
TCCTGACCCGCGACGATCGCAAGAAGGAATCGAAGAAGTACGGCCTCAAGAAGGCTCGTAAGGCTCCGCAGTACTCGAAGCGCTGATCCGTTCGCTCTCGCCCGGTGCGACGAGAGCGATCGATTGCAGACCATGACTCTCCGATTCGGAACCGACGGTGTACGCGGGCCCGCTTCGGAGTTCACCGACGAGCTCGTCTCGGCGATGGGTCGCGCTGCGGCACAGGTGCTCGGAACGACGTCGTTCGTGATCGGTCGCGATACCCGCGAGTCGGGTGCGGGAATCGAACGGCTCTTGTCCGCTGGACTGCTCCACGGCGGTGCGGTGCCGATCAGTATGGGTGTCGTGCCGACTCCCGCCGTCGCGTGGGTCTGCGCGCAACGCGATCTCCCCGGTGCGGTGATCTCGGCCTCGCACAACCCGTGGTCGGATAACGGGATCAAGTTCTTCGCCGCAGGTGGGCGCAAGCTCTCCGATGAGCTCGAGCATGCACTCGAGCGAGCACTCGATGCTGCGATCAACAACGCGACCGAAGTCCCGCCATTGGCGTCTGTCGAAGTCGAGGGAGACCTCGTGACGCAGTGGTGCGCGTCGGTCTCGGCAGTTGCGACCTCGATCAAGCCGCTGCGTATCGTGATCGATTGCGCGAACGGCGCCGCCTCGGCGGTGGCGCCCGGAATCTTCCGTGGTCTCGGACTCGATGTCGAGGTACTGAACGCCGAACCCGATGGTCGGAACATCAACGACGCCTGTGGTTCCACGCATCCGGACTCCTTGCAGCGGGCCGTGGTTGCAGGGGCCGCTGCGCTCGGTCTTGCGTTCGACGGCGATGCCGATCGTCTGCTCGCCGTCGACGAGCACGGAGAGTTGGTCGACGGCGACCAACTCATCGCACTGTTCGCCAGCGATCTTCGACAACAAGATCGCTTGACCAATGATCAGGTCATCGTGACGGTGATGTCCAATCTCGGTTTTCGATTGGCGATGCAGTCCCGCGGAATCGAGGTCATCGAAACTCCCGTCGGCGATCGACACGTTCTCGAAGCGCTCGCCCGGACGGGTGGATCATTGGGGGGAGAACAGTCAGGACACATCGTCTTCGCTGATCACGCCACGACGGGTGACGGGATCCTTGCCGGGGTGCGCCTCGTGGACGTCGTGAGTCGTGCCGGGCGTCCACTCTCCGAACTCGTTGCCGAGGCGATGGAGCGACTCCCGCAGGTGTTGCGCAACGTGCGCCTCGAGGCCCGGCGAGGCGACCTCGCTGACTTTCTCGCCGACGCGTTGGCATCGGACATCGCCGCCATCGAGGCGACGCTGGGCGAGCGTGGCCGGGTGTTGATCCGTCCCAGTGGCACGGAGCCGTTGGTGCGAGTGATGGTCGAGGCCCCGACGGCCGAAGAGGCCGAGGCTGCCGCCGACAACCTTGCTGCAGCCGTCGCTCGCGTGTGCTCGGCGTAGGCTGGTCGTCTCATGTGCGGAATCATCGCCGTCGTTCGACGCCCGTCGCTTCGCCAGCCTCCAGGCTCCGCCGAGGTCGTCGATCGGCTCGACGCGGCGTCGCAGTTGTTGGCCTCTGTGGTTGCGGCGCACGCCGTGACGGCCGCCCCGGTGGCCGATGCGGCCGCGGCAGTGGCCGCGGCCGATCAACTGCTTCGTGGCGTTGCCGGCGTTCGCGCGCTGCTCGAGGTTCCCGGTCTGCGGGTGGCCACGGAGAATCTCATCGACGGATTGGCCCTCCAGATCGCCGACCTCGAACGTCATCTCGATTCCTCGGTGCCGAGGCCGAGTTCGCTGACCGGTCGTGAACTCGAACGCCTCAATGCGTCAGTCATCGCACTCAAGGATGCGGTGTGGGCGGTGCAACGCGATCGTCTGCGAGCGGCCGACAGTGTGAGTGAACTTCTCGACGGTGTGGTCGGCGAACCGATGAACCCCGCCGCCATCGCCGTCGCACTCTCGATCCATCAGGCGTTGTCAGCCCTCGATCGGCTCGAAGTACGCGGACGCGACAGCGCGGGACTCCACCTCCTGGTTCGCAATCACGGTCTCGATCTCTCCTCACCGGCGCTCAGTGCGGTCATCGAAGATCGAGCCGCCGATCCTCTCTTCGGGTCGATGGCCATCCGGACGCCGGAAGGTCATCTGAGTTTCGTCTACAAGGCGGCGGCCGAGATCGGTGAGTTGGGCGACAACACTCGCACGTTGCGAGCGTCCATCGTCAGCGATCCACTCCTTCGTCACGCGCTCGGCTCGGCCACCGTCGAAGCGGTTGTGCTCGGTCACACCCGATGGGCGAGCGTGGGCATCATCAGCCAGCCCAATGCTCATCCGCTCAACTCCGATGAGGTTGATGAAGACGGCGGTGCCTATGTCACCGCCGTCTTGAACGGTGACGTCGACAATTTCGCCGATCTCAAGGCGATGCAGTCGCTTCAGATCGCTGATGAGATCACGACTGATGCCAAGGTGATCCCGACGCTCACGTCGCGGGCGATGGCCGATGGAACCGGCGTGCTCGATGCGTTTCGTTCCACCGTGAACGAACTGGAAGGATCGGTGGCGATCGCCGCAAGTGCAGCGGATGCGGCCGATTCACTCCTCTTGGCATTGCGGGGGAGTGGTCAAGCGTTGTACATCGGTATCGCAGAGGATTCCTTCATCGTTGCGAGTGAGCCGTACGGCGTGGTCGAGGAAACCTCGACCTACCTCCGACTCGATGGCGATGTTCCCGTGGATCCGGCCAACCCCGCCAGTAGTGGACAGGTCGTGCGCCTTCTCGGCGCGCAGGCCGGCGACGTGTCGGGGGTCGAACGGTGGGCCTATGACGGCACATCCATCCCGGTGACCGATGACGACCTTGCCGAAGCCCAGATCACAACGCGGGACATCGATCGCGGCGATGCGCCCCATTTCCTTTTGAAAGAGATCGGTGAAGCACCGGCCTCGTTTCGAAAGACGCTGCGGGGCAAGCTCGTCGACATCGACGGTCAGGCCGACGTCGCCCTCGGGGATGACGTGCTCTCACCTGAGGTTCGAGCTGCATTGGCGAACGGTTCGATCAAGCGGGTGCTGGCGATCGGCCAGGGGACCGCAGCAGTAGCGGGGCGAGCGCTGATCGAAGGTCTCGCCGTCTTCGCTCCGTCGGCATCGATCGCGGTCGAGTCGGTCCTCGCCACGGAACTAAGTGGTTTCCATCTCGCGGAATCGATGGACGACACATTGGTCGTTGCCGTCAGTCAGTCGGGAACCACAACCGATACCAACCGCACGGTTGATCTCGTTCGTGCTCGCGGCGCCCATGTCGTCGCCATCGTGAATCGACGCAACAGTGATCTCACCGATCGCGCGCACGGCGTGCTCTACACCTCCGACGGGCGTGACGTCGAGATGAGCGTGGCATCGACAAAGGCGTTCTACGCCCAGATCGCCGCGTGTTATCTGCTGGCCGCCGCGATTGCTGACGCAATGGGCGAGCGTTCACCCGAACGAGCGGCGGTGCTCGAAGGACTGCGCCACATCCCGGCAGCGCTCGAGGAAACCTTCGCCCTTCGCGATGACATCGCGGCTGCGGCGACTCGAGTCGCTCCGTCCCGCCGCTACTGGGCGATCGTGGGGAACGGTGCCAATCGAATTGCGGCGGAGGAAGTTCGGATCAAACTCTCGGAACTCTGCTACAAGGCGATCGCATGCGATGGCACTGAGGACAAGAAGCACATCGATCTCTCGTCGGAGCCGATGATTCTCGTGTGCGCGGCTGGCCTGCAAGGTTCGACGGCCGACGACGTCGCGAAGGAAGTAGCGATCTATCGGGCCCACAAGGCCGCTCCGGTCGTGATCGCCACTCGGGGAGAGGAACGGTTCTCCTCGGCGTTGCAGGTCGTCGCCGTGCCAGAAGTGCATCCCCGGTTGGCCTTCATCCTCTCGGCGATGGTGGGCCATCTCTTCGGGTACGAAGCGGCATTGGCGATCGATGCGCAGGCCCGGCCGCTCAGAGAGGCCCGCGCTGCGATCGATGAGGCGGTCGCGGCGGGTCTTCCCGGTGACGGCGAGGCCCTTCTCGAGCGGTTGCG
>CAZMJK010000179.1:0-508 GCA_964566555.1 uncultured Bifidobacterium sp.
GTCGGTCTTGCCGCACTGAATGCCACGTTCTCGGAGAAGGGGCAGCGAGCCAGGGCCTTCGGCATATTCGCTCTGATCGCGCCAGTGGTGTCGATCGTCGTGCC
This sequence comes from uncultured Bifidobacterium sp., assembly GCA_964566555.1. GTDB lineage: Bacteria > Actinomycetota > Acidimicrobiia > Acidimicrobiales > Acidimicrobilacustridaceae > Acidimicrobilacustris. The sequence goes on from CAZMJK010000179.1 coordinate 105, forward strand.
ACTGCTCACATCCGCGGTGATCTCACTCTCCAGTTGGCGCCTGACCACGGTGCTATGGATTCTCGTCGGCGTTGGCTCGGCATGGTCGGCTCGACGCACACTCGTCGGTGATGAACAACGCTCGGCGCGTTCGGAGTTGGTGACCCCGGCGCTCGCTGGTGTGGCGTTATCGGGTACGGCGTTGGCGTTCTCGTTCTTCAGTGTGTCCGGTTCGGTAACCGCGAGGTTCGGTCATGGTGTGATTGCCGCATCGGTCGCACTGGGATCGATCGTGGTACTCACGGTGCTGATGACACGCAGGAAGAGGCCCACCCTCGATCTCCGCTCCCTTCGAACACGGGGCGCCTTCCCGATTCTCATCGCACTTTTCCTCGTGAATGGCGTGAATCTGTTCTTCTTCACCT
>CAZMJK010000179.1:518-2859 GCA_964566555.1 uncultured Bifidobacterium sp.
AGTACCGGTATCACCAGTCGTTGTTCGAGACAGCGGTGTTCCTGATCGCTCCGCAACTCACCGCATCGTTGGGAGCCCTCACCAGCGGCCGTCTCAGCGCGAAGTGGGGAACGCAAGCGGTGGCGACCTGGGCGCTGACCGGCGCGGCGATCGCGTCGGCAGGAACGTTCGTGGTCGCAGCGCAATCTTCGGCCTGGGTGCCTGTGGCGATTCTGTCGATCGCGGCCCTGCCGATCGCCGCCGCGGTCGGTCCGATGACGCAATCGTTCATGGATCTCGCGCCCGAGGACGGAACCGGTGCTGCTTCATCGGTCCGCAACGCATCGGTGAATCTCGGTGTCGCTATCGCCGGCCTGATCACTGGAACCATCGTGTTCAACGGCCTCGAGCGCGACACCGAACTCACCCTCGAGGCCTTTACGATGCAAGCCGAGGCGTTCCACCTCGCTGGGGTGATGTGTGTCGTGAGCTACCTCGTTGCCGCCGGTCTCGTGGTGCTGCACACTCGTCGTCGCGTTGTGACGGCGCTCAAGGAACGTCCCGAACATCGATCAATGCCACACTTGCACCCGGAGGAATCGAAATGACCTGTACACCAATGACGTCAGTGGTGAAACGCCTCTCCATCGCGCTGATCGGTGCGATTGCGGTGGTGTCGATCGCCGCTGGGTGCTCGTCGTCCTCGGACTCGTCCGAGGTCAAGTACTGCAAGTCCTGGCAGAAGGTGGCCGATTCGTTCGAGAAGTTGAACGACATCGCCATCACCACCGACGGCATCAAGGGCCTCGATACCGCGGTGAACGACATCTCCGGTTCCATCAAGCAATTGGTCTCCTCGGCTGATGCCATGCTCAAGCCGAAGGTCGAGGCGTTGCAGAGTGCGCTCAACGATTTCGGTGACGCCCTGTCCTCGCCCCAGATGTCGGCGGACTACCTCAACACGCTCAAGAGCAAGGGCGATGCCGTCGACAGCGCCTGGAACGATCTCGTCGCCACGGCCAAGACCAGTTGCCCCGATGTGAAGGCCTCCGCGGTCTGATGGCAGCGATCGTCGGCATCCACGGGGCCTACAACGAGTTCTGGGGCCCCCACGAGCTGAAGTCGAAGTGGCTTCCTGCGCTTCGTGACGGCCTTTGGCACCACGGCGTCGAAATCGCCGATTCCGATTTCGATGTCGTGTTCTACGGCGACCTGTTCCGTCGTGATCCCGAGGTCGAAGAACCCGGCAAGGTGCAGGCGGAACGAGCGGCGGTGGCCGAATTCCTCCATGACTACAGCGCAGACGACCTTCTCGGACTCCTGCGATTGACGGAAGGTGCCAGTTTCTTCAATCGCACCATCGACCTCGTGGCCGAGATCAACAATGACCCCGAGTTCGTGGGCAAGGTGCACGACCGCGTGCGTTCGGTCGTCAGGCCCGATACCCGCGTGATCGTGTCGCATTCGATGGGGACCCTCGTGGCCTACGGCGCCATCGCCGCGCACCCCGAGTGGAACGTCCACACGCTGGTCACCATGGGTTCACCCTTGGGTCTGCCCGACACCATCGCCGGCCTCACTCCCAAACCGATCGATGGCAAGGGGCAGTGGCCCGGATCCATTCAGCGTTGGGTGAACGTGGCCGCCGTCGGCGACGGTGCCACTCGAGTGGCGCAACTCGATCCGCTGTTCATGGGCACGATCGAGGATCGGCTCATCGACAACGGACATCGCGCCCACGATGCGGAGGGATTCTTCAACTCCAAGCCGGTCGGCGAAGCCGTGGCCGCTGCACTGCGGGCGTTCTGAGGAAGACCTAGCGAATGGTGGGCGTGACCCGCACGCCACTCTTGAAGAACGCCTGACCTTCGGCGATCGCCTCGGGTCGATTACCGATCTCCACGAGATGGTTGGCGGTGGCGATGGCCTGGGTGCGGGGCATATTGCGTCGCGCCCACAGCGCTCGCATCGTTCCTTGCACCGCGATCTGGGGTAGCGAAGCGAGTTTTGTCGCGATCTCCATGGTGTGATCGAGCAGTCGTTCACCGGGAACGACCTCGCTCACCATGCCCCATCCGAGTGCCGTCTGCGCGGAGATGCGCTCGTAGTTGCCCATGAGTGACATGCGCACCAGTTCGCCCCACGGCATCTGGCCGAACATGAACATCGGCTCGAAACAGGCCGCCATGCCGTAGGTGGTATGCGGATCGAAGAACGTGGCGTGTTCGGCGGCGATGATGAACTCGCTCTCGCCGAGGGCGTAGAACGCGCCGCCACCACACATCCCGTTCACCGCGGTGATGACCGGCTTCCAGAGGTCGGCCTGCTTCGGTCCCAGTTTGAGCATGGGGTCGTCCATCAT
>CAZMJK010000179.1:2887-4034 GCA_964566555.1 uncultured Bifidobacterium sp.
GCCGGTGCAGAAGGCCTTGTCGCCGGCGCCGGTCAGAACGACCACCTTCACTGAATCGTCGTAGCGGAGCTCGGTGTAGAGGTGTTCGAGTTCGGTCACCAGCGCGAGGTCGCAGGAGTTGTACTTGTCGGGACGGTTGAGCGTGATCACGCCCACACCGTCGGTCACCTCGAACAGCAGTGCCGTGAGATCTCGTGCGAGGGGATGAGCAGCGGAGTCAGAAGAAGCCATCTGCGCAACCTACCAACGCTCCGAGTTGCGCCTGAGATTTCAGCCGGTGAATCGGGGCCGTGCGAAATACTCCTGCACTTCGTAGGCACCGATATCGATGATCTGCACCACTCGGGGAAGACCGCGCTGGTCGGTAGAGGGTGGCGGCGTGAAGTCCGGATACCCACCGTCCCATGCCGGGGTGCCGGGCAGGATCGGTACGACGGACACGGTGGGGCTCACCTGCTGGAGCGGCTGCAACTGCGGATCCACGCCGACCTGGGTGCCATATCCCGCCAGTACGCCGGCATTCGGGCGTTCGATGAGCGAGAACAGGGAGATGGCCGGAGCGGCCACGTCCTCCATCCCGTTGTCGGCGGCGAGCACATGGACGAGTCCGAGGTCGACCGCTGTCACAGGTGGCGTGAGTGGCGCTACGGACTGCGACGAGGGAGCGAGGGCGGAGGGGAAAGTCGCGCTCGAGATCATCCCGTAGTCGATGTTGACGGCGATTCCCTCTCGGGAGTTGCCACTGATCGTCGAATTCGAGACGCGTGCGGTGTTGGTCTGCGGAGCGGGCACCGCTGGTTGCACCGACGATGCGGTGCCGATGGAAACGGGGCCGAAGAGATCGCCGAAGTGCAGGCCGGCACCGGTGTTGTTGGCGATGGTCGAGGAGGTGATGGTGGACGACCCCATCACGGAGAGGCCGCCCAGGATCTCACCGACATTTCCGGCGACGGTGGTGCGGTCGATGTTGGCCACGCCGTTCGGGTCGATGTTGAAGATCAACGCGCCACCGAGTTCGGAGGCAGAGTTGTTCGAGATGTTCGTATTGGTCACGGTGAGAGTGGCTAGGCTCTGCCCGCTCGCCGATGCTCCGATGTACGCGCCACCCATTGCGTTTCCGGAGACGTTGCCGGTCACAACGGAGTCC
>CAZMJK010000180.1:0-4033 GCA_964566555.1 uncultured Bifidobacterium sp.
TGTGGCGACTCGGTGCCGCGCAACTTCGGGACGGCGATCTTCCCGTCGCTGCTCGGACGCTCACAGCCGCTCACGGCCTGCGCGGTGCCGACGCAGAAGCGGTGCTGGAGTGGTGGACCCCACGGTCGGTGCGCCGGATGTGACCGGCCTTTGACCGACGGGGTCCTCTGCTGCCACCATGGTGGTCCACATCACGAGTGGCCCGGTTCTCCGGGCTCGGCAACCTGGGGCGAACACCCAAGGTGCCAACCCACCTCCGGTGGGGATGCGGCCGCCCAGCGGCAACAACCAGTTCGAGGAGATGCATTGACCGCAGTGAACCGTCGGGCGCCGTTGAGCGTCGACCCGCTACCCGCCTCCGGCGCGTGGCGACTCGGTGATCCAGTGGGTCAACGACGGTTCGTCGCGTTCGCACCCGAGCGCCGATTCCAACTCGAGGGTGGCGGCTCGCTCAAGGGTGTGACCGTGGCCTACGAGACATGGGGCGTGCTCACCGACGATGCCTCCAACGCCATCCTCGTGTGTCATGCATTGACCGGTGATAGTCACGCGGCCGGTCCGAGCGGACCGGGGCATCCCACCGAAGGCTGGTGGAACGAACTGATCGGTTCGGGCAAGGCCATCGATACCGATCGCTACTTCGTGGTCTGCACCAATGTGCTCGGCGGGTGTCAGGGAACCACCGGGCCGGCGTCGATCGATCCCGAGACGGGTCGCCCGTACGGTTCGACGTTCCCGGTCGTGACGATCCGCGACATCGTTCGCACGCAGGCCGCGGTCGCCGACGAGTTGGGTATCGACCAGTGGTTCTCGGTGATCGGTGGATCGATGGGCGGTATGCAAGCACTCGAGTGGGCGGTGATGTATCCGGATCGGGTCCGGTCCGTCGCGCCACTGGCCACGTGTGCGGCGGCCAGTGCGTTCCAGATCGGACAATCGAGTGTCCAGCGGAGTTCGATCGTCCTCGACCCGAAGTGGAACGGCGGCGATTACTACGACGCTGAACCGGGGGAGGGACCGCATCTCGGTCTGGCGCTCGCCCGCGAACAGGCGACGCTCACCTACAAGAGCGAGGAACTCATCGACGCAGCACAGGGCCGGCGCGAGAAGGACGTGATGGACCGCGGGTTCTCGCTCTGGCAGCGGTTCGCGGTCGAGGGGTATCTCGATTACCAGGGTGAGAAACTCGTGCGGCGGTTCGACGCGAACTCGTATCTTGTCATCAACAAGGCGATGGATCTCCACGACGTGGGCCGCGGCCGGGGTGGTATCGAACGCGCGCTGGCTCGAATCAGCGCGCCGGTGCTGACCCTGTCGATCACGAGTGATGGGTTGTATCCGACGCGCCAGCAGTCGTTCCTCCACGAGACGATCCTGGCCAGCGGCGGAACCTCTCATCATGAGATCGTGCACTCCAACGCCGGCCATGACGGGTTCCTCACCGAACATCAGCAGGTCGGCGCCGCGCTGCGTCCCTTCCTCGCCACGATCGAATCGACCACGTCCGCGAAGAGGACCTCATGAGCGACGAAGACCTCAACCGACCGATCCACCCGGAGACCCGCGCCATTCGTGCGGGTCGGGCCGACAACGACACGGCATTGGCGCCGATCCTGTGGGCGACCACCACCTTCGTGACACCCACGGTGGACGAGGCGCGTCAGATGGCCACCGGTGTCGGTCCGTCTCGGTTCTACGCGCGCTACGGCAATCCGACGGTGGCGGGTTTCGAGGACGCGATCGCGCAACTCGAAGGGGCGGAGAAGGCGCGTGCGTTCGCATCGGGAATGGGTGCGATCAGTGCGGTGGTGCTGGGGCTGTGTTCCAAAGGCGACCACATCGTCACGCAGAAGCAGCTCTACGGGGCCACCCAATTGTTGTTCCAAGCGGTGTGTCCCAGATTCGGCATCGACGTGACTTTCGTCGATGGCACCGAGGCGGGTGCTTTCGCCGAGGCGGTCATTCCAGGACGCACCTCGATGATCTATGCCGAAACACCGGCGAACCCGCGCCTCGACCTGGTCGATCTCGCCGAACTCGGAGCCATCGCTGGTCCCGTCAAGGTGGTCGACTCGACGTTCGCGACTCCATTCGCCCAACGTCCATTGGAGTACGGCATCGATCTGGTGGTGCATTCGGCGACGAAGGGGATCGCCGGACACAACGACGCAACCATCGGTGTCGTCGCCGGTGCGGCCGACTACATCGATTGGTTGTACTCCTTCGCCGTGATCCAAGGTGCGGTGGCATCGCCGTTCGATGCCATGAACGCATTGCGGGGGGTGCGAACGCTCGGTGTTCGCCTCGACCGACAGAGTGCGACCGCCGGTGTGCTCGCTCGATTCCTCGACGACCATCCGAACGTCGTGTCCGTGCGGTGGCCGGGACTCCCATCGCATCCGCAGTACGAGTTGGCCCAGCGGCAACTCGATGTCCCCGGAGGGCAGTTGGCCTTCGAACTGGTCGGCGGTCTCGAGGCGGGGCGGACGTTCGTCGAGTCGGTGCAGATCGCGCAATTGGCGACCTCCCTCGGTGGCCCCGAGACGTTGGTGACGCATCCCGCGTCGACCACCCACGTGGGCCTGAGTCCTGACGAACTCGAAGCGGCCGGAATCCAGCCGTCCACGATCCGGGTATCGGTCGGACTCGAACACGCCGACGACATCGTGGCCGATTTCGCGCAGGCCATCGATCGCATCTCCACCAACGGCTGAGTCCGATGCCGGAGATGCTCGAGGTGGAGATCTACCGACGGGCGGCGGCGATCGGGCTCGGTCGTCGCATCGTCGCCGTCGACGCCCCCGATGCATGGTTCCTCAAAGGTGGTGTCGACGCGGCGACGGTGACCTCGGCGCTGGTGGGTCGTTCGTTCGTCGCTGATCGTCGTCGAGGCAAGTTGTTGCTGCTCGAGACGAGCGATGACGGACCCACTCTCGGTGTGCGGTTCGGAATGACCGGTGTGCTGGAGATGGACGGCGTCGATGCCATCGATGGACTCGAGTACTCCTCGCACCGCCGGGATCCGGCCTGGGAACGATTCGTCGTGCACTTCGAGGGTGGAGGAGCGATGCGGGTGCGTGACCCCCGTCGTCTCGGCGGGATCGAACTCGATCCGGATGAGGAGCGGCTCGGTCCCGATGCCGCCGAACTGTCGCTGCCGCAGTTGCGTGACATCCTGCGGGGCAGCGAGGCGCCGCTCAAGGCGCGACTCATGGATCAGGCGCGAATCGCGGGGCTGGGCAACCTCCTGACTGATGAGACGTTGTGGAGGGCCGGATTGGATCCGGCCCGAGCGGCCGGCTCGCTGAACGATGACGAGGTGGCGAGGTTGCGACGATCGATGCGGCTCACCTTGCGAGTGCTGTCGGGCCGCGGCGGATCCCATACCGGCGACCTCCAAGCATCGCGACACCGAGGGGGAACGTGTCCATCCGATGGTGAGATGCTGCTGCGTCGCACCATCGGTGGCCGCACCACCTATTCCTGTCCGCGACATCAGTTCTGAGGACGCCGGTCTAGGGTTGGAGCCGTGATGCGTCCGCTCGCCCCCCGTCGCACGTCCGTCGTGGCGCTCGTCGCCGCCCTCGGAGCGCTGGTCGTGGGCGTGTTCGCTTTCGGGTTGACCAGTGCGAGCGCGCAGACCTCGAGTTCGTCGAGTTCGTCGTCCTCTTCTTCGACCACTTCGACGACCCAGGCGCCGACCACGTCCACCACCGAACCGGCGACGACCACGACGGCGCCGCGCACGACGACGACGCAGCGTTCGACCACGACCACACAACGGTCGACGACCTCGAGTTCCTCCTCGAGCACGTCGTCGACCTCGTCCTCGACCACGACCACGATCGCCACCGCGGTGGTGCCGCCCGGCTACAGCGATCCCAATGCCAAGGGATCCGCGTTCTGGACCAGCGGACGGAAACTCTTCACCGTCGTGGGTCTGTTGTTGGCCGGCGCGGTGGGCATGGCGGTGTTGACGTTCTTCTATTGGAAGGCGACACGTCCCGGTGGCGCAGGTGGGGGCACCGCCGGT
>CAZMJK010000181.1:0-4016 GCA_964566555.1 uncultured Bifidobacterium sp.
ATCCAGAACATGCTCTGGGGCACCGACTTCCCACATCCCGAGGGCACCTGGCCCAACACCCACGAATGGTTGAAGAAGACCTTCTACGACATTCCGATCGACGAGACCCGGGTGATGCTGGGCCTGAGCGCCGGTGAAGCGTTCGGCTTCGACATGGAGGCGTTGCGCAAGATCTCCGAGAAGGTCGGGCCCACGCCGACCGACCTCGGTCAACTCGGTGAGGGGCGTACGGCGCAGGACCTCGTCGACCGCTGGGCACCGGTGAAGGAAGTCGGACGTCACTGGTTGACCGGCCATGACTTCCCGTTGATCGCGCAGTAGTCGCCGATGAACGCCATCGCTCGTGAGCGAAGTGGCGTGGTCGACCGTGAGGGTCGGCCCGTCACTTCCGACGAGATCCTCGAAGTCGCGGGAAACATCGTCGAGCGTCACGGTATCGACGCGCTCACGATGCGCCGTCTGTCGCAGGATCTCGGAGTCGCGGTCACGTCGATCTACTGGCACGTGGGCAATCGCGATGCGGTGCTCGATGGTCTCGTCGATCGCCTCCTCGCTCGAATGGAGACACTTCGCCCGGTGGGGATCTCCCCGGCCGAGCGCATGGCCTCGTTGGCCCGTCAGTTGCGGGCCGAACTCCTCGAGCGTCAGCACCTCGTGGGCCTGGCCCACGAGCGGGACCGCTCTCCGGCGATGTTCCTCCCCGTCCAACAGGCGCTCGCCGCCGAGTTGGCCAAGGTCGGGATGCACGGCGCCGAGGCTGCGGTGGTGCTGCGAGCGCTGCAGGTGCATGTGATCTCCTCGGTGCTGATGGAGCGCGCCGCGTTGCGAAATTCCAGTCACGGTTCGGTCGATCCGGAGTTGTGGCCCACCGACTACGGCGACCGCGAACTGATCGCCGCACTTGCCGACCCGGCCGAGTACGTCGTGGTGTTCGAGTTCGGTCTCGACGCGTTGCTGAAGGGCATCGCCGCGGCCTGAGCGGCGACGGAGATCGGCCAGTTCGACGCGACTATCGTCCCGACCATGGCTGACAACGACGGTACCTACCAAGCCACGGAAACCCCGTGGCGTCGAGATCCCGCTGAGCTCACCGGTCGCCTGACCGACTGGGCGTTGACCGCGTTCGGTGAGGGTTCGTCGGTCTCCAACGTCGTGGCGCCGGACAACGGAATGTCGAGCGAGAGTTGCCTGTTCGACGTCACGATCGACGGATCGACGACGCAGTACGTGGCTCGCATGGCGCCGCTGCCCCACGTCATCCCCGTCTTCGAGAACTACGACATCCAACTCCAGGCCAACGCCATGAACGTGGTGCGAGCGAACACGAATGTTCCGGTCCCGGAAGTCACGCACGTGGAACTCGACACCGCCATCCTCGACACACCGTTCCTCGTGATGAAACGTCTCCCGGGAAGCGCGCCCACCGATATGCCGCCCTATGTCTTCGGGGGATGGGTCTGCGATCTCACCGAGGACGGTCGCAACGAGATGCAACGCAACGCGGTCCGCACTCTGGTCGATCTGCACGAGCTGCGCCCCGACAACACCGATCTCGCGTTCCTGGCCCGTCCGGACAAGGGCGAGTCCGCCCTCGACCAGCACCTCGGGCACGAGCGGCACTACTACGAGTGGGCTCGCGGTGAGACCCACTATCCGCTCATCGAGCGGACCTTCGAGTGGCTCGATGCGAATCGCCCGGCCGTGAGCAATCCCACGGTGCTCAACTGGGGTGACGCCCGGATCGGCAACATGTTGTGGGAGGGTCCCACGCCGACGGCGGTGCTCGATTGGGAGATGGCCTGCCTCGGACCGGCCGAGGTCGATCTCGCGTGGATGATCTTCCTCCATGCGTTCTTCCAGAACATGGCCGAGACCTACGGCATGCCGGGCCTTCCGACGTTCATGCGGCGCTCCGACATGGCGGCGCTCTACACCGAGATGAGCGGGCGATCGGTGGAGGCCCTCGAATGGTTCGAGGTGTTCGCCGCACTGCGCTTCGCCACGGTGTCGGTGCGCACCACCACCCGAGGCGTTGAGTATGGACAGATGCCGCCCCCGGCGGAACCCGACGACGTGATCATGTTCCGGGGGTTGCTCGAGCAGATGCTCGAGGGCTCCTACTGGGACGGTCGCTAGTCCCACCTTCTGCCCCCGGATCCGGCCGGGGTCCCGGCTCGAACGTGTCATCCGTCACATCCCGGGCCGGATCGCGCTACGGTTCGCGCCGTGAGTCGCGTGGAGGAACTCCGCAGGATGGACCAAGCGTTCTCCCGACTCACGCGTCTCGCCTCGGGACGGGTGGCGGCTCGCACGAGGGCGGAGCGGTCGGGGGTCATGCTGTCGGGTCCGGCGATCTCGATCATCGGCGCCCTGCAGAGTTCGGGCCCGGTCCGGCTCTCCTCCCTCGCCCGGCTCACCGGCCTCGAGGCCCCACTCATCAGTCGCGAGATCCGCGAACTGAGCGAGGCGGGGTACGTCTTCCGCAGTTCGGACCCGACCGACGGACGGGCGGGCATCGTGGAGCTCACCCCCAAAGGGGCTGACGCCTGGAAGCGCTATCGAACCGCCGCCGATGCCATCAGCGCCGAGGCGTTCGCCGAGTGGTCCACCGAGGATCTCCACACGCTGCGGGTGTTGCTCGAGCGAATGGCCCGCGATGTGGTGAAGGTTCCCCAACGCGAGGCTCGTACCAGCCGCGCCGGCTGAACACGGTGCCGACGGCACGGGGCGAGCGAGTGACCTACATTCGGCGCCATGACCGACGCCACTTGGGACACCGCTGACCTCAACCGTCCAGTGTTCGCTGCTGATCTGATCATCAGCGCGCTCAGCCGAACGCCGGACAATCCGGCCGTCAACATCATCGGCCAACGCGAGATGACGGCGCGCGAGATGAGCGAGATGGTGAGCCGCTATTCGCAAGCATTGGCGTCCAAGGGTTTGACGCAGGGCACGCAATTGTCGGTACTCGCGCTGAACCGCCCGGAAGTGTTGTTCAACATGGCGGCGAATCAGGTCAATGCCACCCGATCGACACCGCTGCATCCGATGGGATCGGTCGACGATCAGGCCTACGTCCTGACCGATTGTGGGGCCGAAGCGCTCATCTTCGATCCCGACAACTTCACCGAACGGGCCCGCGAACTCGCCGAACGCGTTCCGACGGTCAAGCACTTCCTCTCGCTCGGTCCGTGCGAGTTCGGCGAGGACCTCAACGCCTTGGCGATGACCTTCGAACCCAAACCACTGGTGGCCCCGAAGGTCGATGCCGAGGATCTCGCCGGAATCTCGTATTCGGGAGGCACCACCGGGAAGCCGAAGGGGATCATGAGCAGTTATCGCGGCGGCGCCACGATGACCCAGATCCAGATGTCGGAGTGGCAGTGGCCCGACGAGGTCCGTTTCCTCATCTGCACACCGCTCTCTCATGCCGGCGCCGCGTTCTTCACGCCCACGTTGCTCAAGGGTGGATCGCTCACCGTGCTTCCGGGATTCGATCCGGAGAAGTTCATGCAGACGGTTCAGGACCACCGGATCACGGCGACGATGTTGGTCCCCACGATGATCTACGTGTTGCTCGATCACCCCAAGTTCGATCAGTACGACCTCTCCAGCCTGCAGACGATCTTCTACGGCGCGTCGGCGATCTCGCCGACGCGATTGGCCGAGGGGATCCGTCGTATGGGTCCGATCTTCTTCCAGTTCTACGGACAAGCGGAATGCCCCATGACGATCACGGTGCTCCGCAAGGAGGACCACGATCCCGACAACCTCGAGCGCCTCGCGAGCTGTGGTCGTCCGGTGCCCTGGTTGCACGTCGCCCTCCTCGACGACGATGGCAACGTGGTGCCCCACGGTGAACCGGGGGAGATCTGCGTTCGGGGACCGCTCAACATGAAGGGCTATCTCGGGAAGCCCGAACAAACCGCCGAAGCGTTCGCACACGGGTGGCTCCACACCGGCGATGTGGCGCGAGCCGACGACGAGGGCTTCCTCTACATCGTCGACCGCAAGAA